>CAZWOY010000024.1:0-19389 GCA_964635255.1 uncultured bacterium | reverse complement strand
GCAGGATCGCACTGGCAGGCAGGATCGCACTGGCAGGCAGGGACGCCTGCCCTACCGGAGAAGTTTATTTTCATGTTGCGCGGTCGTTACAGAAAAATAAAATCCGCGATCATCCGTTGCATCCGTGTCATCCGTGTTCCTATTCCTCCCTGGGAAGATAGCGCTCCCTGCGCAGTCATTCCAACGAAAGCTGAAATAACCGCTTTTGGGCGAATTGTCGAACAAGAGTGTTCGACCTGCTATAGTTTTCATGCTGCGCGACGAAGCTCCCTTTTATTTAGAGGAAAACGTCTCCCGTGTCTGAGATAATCCTGCACGGCGTTCCGGTAGCTCCCGGCTTTTCGATCGGGCGCGTATTTCTCTTCCGGCATGATGAACCGCTTTTCAGGGAGTTCTGCATCCTCGAAAAGGATCAGGCGAAGGAAATCGACCGGGTCGATGCGGCGATCGATAAATCCAAACTCCAGCTTGCATCGCTGCGGGACCAGCTCTCCACGGTCGCCGATTATCTGGTTTCCCAAATTTTCGACGCTCAATCTACAATCCTCGACGACGTAATGTATCGCGATGAAATCATACGGTTGATTAAATCTGAAAAATTAAACGCTGAAACGGCGGTTCAAAGAACAACCGAATATTTCCAAAAAGAGATGGAAGCGTTGGATGATGAGGTCTTGAGGCAGAGGTCAAAAGATGTTCAGGATGTTGGGCGGCGCATAATCCGCAATCTTTTGGGCGCAATGCACGGCGCGCTGAATCGTCCGAAAGAGCCTTCCATTCTAATCGCGGATGATCTGCTTCCTTCAGACGTAATCCACTTGTTAGGCGATAATGTAACTGCCGTCGCGACCGATCTTGGCGGTTCGACCTCGCATACTGCAATTCTAACCAGATCTCTCGAAGCGCCCGCGGTTGTGGGATTAAAAAACCTGACCCGTACGGTCAAAACCGGCGATACTGTTATTGTAAACGGCAACAGCGGCAAGGTAATAATAAATCCGGCGTCAAAAACATTAAGAAGTTATCGAAAGAAATTAAAACATTATCAGAAATATACCACCCGTCTGATCGATTTAGAAAAACTTCCCGCTGAAACTGCCGACGGGAAAAGAATACATCTACGCGCCAATTTAGAGCTTCCCCAGGAGGTTAAATCCGTCACCGCGCGAGGCGGCGAGGGGGTCGGACTTTTCCGATCAGAATATCTCTTTTTGACTCGAAACAGGCTGCCAAGCGAAGAAGATCAATACCACGATTATAAATATGTAATACAGTCTGTTTCCCCTCATCCGGTAACGATTCGAACCTTCGACCTCGGCGGCGACAAGGTCTTTCCGAATATGCCGCATCCGATTGAACCGAATCCTTTCATGGGCTGGCGGGCAATCCGCGTGTCGCTTGACAATTCCGACTTATTCCATACACAGTTGCGAGCCATCCTCAGAGCCGCCAAATTCGGACAGACAAAGATAATGGTTCCATTTATATCGGACAAATCACAGGTCAAACTCGTTAGGGATCACATAGAAGAGGTCAAGGCGAGTCTCAGAGAAAACAACATTCCTCATAATCCAAACGTCGAACTCGGAATAATGATCGAACTGCCCTCGGCGGTTATCATGGCGGAATCATTAGCGACAGAGGCGGGATTTTTCAGTATCGGAACGAATGATCTGACGCAGTTTACTTTAGCCGTCGATCGCGGGAATGAACGAGTGTCGAGCCTCTATGAACCGCTGCATCCCGCCATAATCAGAATGATAAAATCGACAGTCGAAGCCGGACATAAAGCCGGGATCGAAGTTGCCCTCTGCGGGGAAATTGCAGCTAATCCGTTAGCAACCATGCTGCTGGTTGGCTTGGGATTGGATGAGCTTTCCGTCAGTCCGGTAGCCCTGCGGGAATGCAAGAAATTAATCCGGTCGATGAAATACGAGGAAGCCGTCCATTTCGCCGACGACGCCTTCAAGTTCGAAACCGCCGAGGAACTGGTTCATCACTGCCGCGAAGCCATGAAACGCCGGTTTGCCGATTTGCCGATCTGGTTTAATGGAGAAATGTAAATACAGATACTAATCAAGCTCCTTGCTTAATCTTAAGCAAGGGTTATTAATCAGTTCATTGCTTGCTCCATTAGAAAGTTGGTTTTATTAAATTCATATTGCAAAAACAGTATGAACACTTACATTGTTCTTTGATATTCTAAACATATTCTTTCACGCCATTTCATAACAACTTCTTGACAACTCCATAAAAAATTATGTTTATTATATTCAATTGTTACCCAAACAAATCCGGAGCTCATGATGAAAAAATGCTTTTTCTGTTTTTTTTTGATACTATTATTTATCCTGAACGGTTACGGCTACCCTCGAGAGTACATCGTTGAATTGTCGGAAAGCTTTCAGACCGGCAGTTACAGGGATATTGCGATTCAGGGAGATCGAGTTTATACGGCAACCGATTATGGATTCGATATTGTCGATGTTTCCGATCCCGACAATCCTCAGCTTCTCGCCCGCCATCCGTCGCTCGATAACGCTCAGTATATCGAAGCAAAAGACGAGTTTGTCTATTTAGCGGACTGGTCGTACGGCATTCGCGGCTTCGATGTTTCGGATCTTGAAAACATTCGCGAAGTCTGGTTTTATCCGCCGGAACCGATGGAATACGGTCTTTTTGAACAGATAAAAGTGAAGGATGACCGGTTGTACGCCTGCGTCTGGAACAGAGGCGTCGTGATATTCGACCTTGCCGATCCAGGTTCGCCGGAATATCTCGGGCATTACAGAGACGCGCGCTTGCCCATGTCTATCGATTTCAGGGGCAATATCGCCTACATAGCAAGCATCGGATATCCGCACTCTGAAATACATATCGCTGATTTAAGCGATCCTGATAATTTAAACGCTTATAATGTTCTTGCGGTAGATAATTACACTTATGGCGTTTCGGTTGGAGAAGACCTGCTGTTTGTCGCTCATGGGGACGATGGATTTTCCATATACAGCCTTGTGCGTCCGACAAATCCGGTTCGCTTTCGAACTATCGAGTCCGAAGGCTGGATCGAACGAGTTACGCCTTTAAGCGACGTTCTTTACGTATGCGCCTCGCAGGTAGGGCTAAAAGTATATGACGTCAGCGATCCGATTCGCCCGGAATTTTTAATGACGGATACCACTTTCAAGCGCTTGCGCGGATTAAATGTTTATAACGGCGAACGTGCGTTTACCACATTAGGACTTTCCGGTTTGGGAGTTTACGACGTTTCCGATCCAGCGAGTCCGGCGGTATCCGGTAGGCTGGACTTGCCGAAGGCTGTTAATAACTTCTGCGTCCACAGGGGCGCCGTTTTTCTGCCAAGGTACGCGGATGGGCTATATATAATCGATACGGGAGACCCTGCAAATCCTGAGGTTGTCTCGATAATCGACTCAACCGGTTTTTCCAGCGTGCATAAAATTATCGACGATTTTTTACTCGTCTATTCATACAACTCGGATTCAGACACGTCAGCGCTTCAGGTCTGGGATATTTCCAATCCTCTTGAGCCTGGATTAGTTTCGTGGACGGGGCTGGAGGAGATTCCTGATGAAATTGCAAGCAGTGATTTTCTGATGGCGCATAACTATTCCGGGGATCGCATTGAAATCTGGGATATCTCGATTCCCGAAGATCCCGAAATGACCGCTCGGATCGATGACGCCGGGCAGACATATATCGCCATGGGCGGGGAATATCTGTATGTCAACGACCGGAATGAAGACGCCGAATGCACGATTTACGTTTACAGCCTGCGCGATTCTCAAAATCCGGAGCTCGCCGGCGAGTACGCCTTAGACAGAGCGAATGACGACTATTTTTACGGGCTGGACGTTCATGGACGATATCTCTACATATCACACGCGCAAAAAGGAGCTCAGATATTCGACGCCGGCAATCCGGAAAGCATATCACCCGCCGGCGGCGTCGGTTCATTCGACTGGATGAACTATGTTCATGCCGTCGATACGCTTTTATACACCGGCGATTCCGACGCGGGAATGAGAATATTCAACTTAGCGGATGAGGATGGTTTTGCTGAAGTTGGCTGGATAAATACACCGGGCAATCCGAGGCAGATCGAGGTAGAGAACGATATTATCTACATTGCTGATACCTACGACTTTATGATCTGCAGGTTCGATTCTGAAACGGGCGTTATACAAACTCCGGTATTCGCTAATGAATTCGCCATCGCGCCGGCATATCCGAATCCGTTCAACTCTGCCGTGACAATCCCGCTGACCTTGCCCGGCAGGTCCCGGTTAAACATGTCGATCTGGGACTTGAACGGCAGGCTGGTTCACAGCGCCAGTTTCGTTCTCAACGCAGGCAGGCGGGCGATAGTCTGGAACGGATCGGATCAGGTTTCCGGGACGTATTTACTGAACGTGGAACTGCTCGATCCGCAGAATGCGAATGTTTTGTTCAAGGCGCAGAGGAAGTTGACGCTAATAAGGTAGCCCAGACTTGTTTATACGGGATCGACGCTCGTTCGATATCGGCGCTCGTTCGATGCGATTTTTCTCCCGAAACAGCCCGTCCGCGAGTAGAGATAAAGAGCTTGCAGACGCCCTCGTCTGCAAGCCTTCGCGGCGTGTTTTCCGTTCCCTGGAATTACCACGCTCGGACACGCTGCATAACAAGAGTGACCAACAATTTTTATATATCATCGCGCGACTCGCTTCGTTGGAAATTCTTAAAATATGGAGAAGAAAAGTTGAACGACTTGAATTGGATATAACTTGCATTTTTTGGTCTTTCATAATAGATTTTCTTAGAACAGGCTTAAAATTAGGGGAAGACCGAAGTTACCAAAGCTGAAGAGACGCTCAAATTTAATTATCACGCTAAACCGATCGAGAATAAAGTAGCTGAAATTGCAAGCCGCATTTCAGACAAAGACTGGGAAGAATTACCACAGGATCTAAGCGAAAATTTAGACTTTTATCTTTACGGAACCGTTAAAGAGTGAACGAAATTTTCGCTGATACGCTTTATTGGATTGCCATAACAATTCCAGTGGATCAATGGCGCGATCAAGCGCTTAAAGCAAGGCGCAGATTAGGCGATGTGATTCTGGTTGCCTCAGAAGAGGTTTTGATTGAATATTTGAATGCATTTTCGAGTCGAGGCGATAAATATCGTTCTATAGCTGTGGAGATTGTTAAAGAAATAATATCGGATGTAAATATCTTAACCATACCGCAATCTCACAGAGGTTTTCAGAACGGTTTAAAACTATTCGAATCAAGATGCGACAAGTCTTATAGTTTAACTGATTGTATCTCCATGAACATTATGAAGGAAAGGGCAATCGACGCTATCCTAACAAATGATAGATATTTCATGCAAGAAGGATTTAATATTTTGATAAGATAGAATTCTGTGGACTTATCGCTTAATCTACCGGTCGCGTTATTGCGAAATCACTTTTTCCGAAAATCCCAGTTTTCCGCCTAAGCTGCAGAACGCATCGATCCATTCGCGCGGCGTCTCGCTCTTATCGATTGATTTATTGATCTCATAAAAGTAATTCTGCATTTCCCAAATATCTAAGTTTAGCAGCAATGCTGAATTAATCGCTAATATATCGGATATGCCGTTTATCGGTTCAAGATTCGTATTGTCCTTTTTCAGTATTCGTGCCTTTTTATTTAGTGCGGTTTGCATTTTATCCCGAATTGAAGATTTAATTATTAGCGTATCTTTTGAATTTAAGCGCTGCGCCATTTGAGATAATTGACTTAATTGAAGCGCGTCCTGATTAATCGCTTCCTCAATTTCGCCCTTGGTTATCCAGGTCTTAATATAATCGATATATTCATTTTCACGAGTCTCATCGTTTTCTATTCTCTCTACAAGATCGCGGTTCGATTTCAAAACCCTCCGGATATTCTCATGAATTTCGCGCTCCATCGATCCGGCGCGCTTTCTGATAATCGCCGTCTGTAAATCAATTCCCAATTGATCGAATATAAAGAAGTCACTCCCCAATTTTCTTTCTAAATAATCTAAGATCGATTCCCGGTTGAAACCGTTGTTTATTCCGCTGAAGTCGCGGGCAAAGACCTCGAGAAGGTCGAAATCGGCGTCGTCGATGAAACCGCAGAATATATCCAGATCATTTAAATAGAGCGCAAAATAATTAAGACGGACCGAATCGTTGGTGATCTCGCTCTTGACCTCGATCTCGCCTTTAATGCGGCTGCTTTCATTTTCGGTTTGTCTTTTTGTATTTCTCAGTTCATAAGAATAGTTATTCAGGCGAAATTCTTCGTCGGACAGAGCCATTAATTCTTTGACGATTAATTCAGCGGCAATTTGTTTCCAGGCTCTCTTTTGCGTTTTGACTTTCTTTTCGTAAACGGTCAGCGCATTTGGGAAGTCCGGATCATTGCCTGGAATCGACTCAAGTCTGTGTAAAAATTCTTCGGTGAGTATCGTTATATCTTTTTCTTCAAGGACATCTGCGGCGATAGCGATCGCACGCGCCGCGTAGGCGATTATCTGTATAGTTTCTATATTGGAAATATCGTCGAAAAACCAGCCGCAGCTTGTGAACATGAACTGAACGAAGCGCTGCAGTTCTAAATATTTAAACAGTTTTACTTTTTCGCTGGGCGTCAATTCGAACTTCGCATGTTTGTTTAGGAACTTAGCCCGCCGTTTTTCACTGCGGTCTAAAATAACTTCGATATATTCGTTTCGAGCTATCCATGGATCTTTGAAATAGCTCTCGGTATAGGGCGACAGTTGTTTGTTCACCGAATCCCGCAGCCAGTTCATCGCGTTCCGCAGCGGCGCCCGCCATTTCTGGCGCCACCCGGGTTTCCCGCCGCTGTTGCATCCGCAGTCGCTTTGCCAGCGCTCGATTCCATGACAGCAGCTCCAGGATGTGTTCTCCTCGATCCTGACTTCGTCTTCAGGAGGATGTTTTTCTAAGAATTCTCCATAGTTGGTTATTTTGACGTAGGTTTCTTTTTCGATGTATTCCAGCGCAAAAGCGAGCGCCATATCGCCGAACCGGTGGTGATGTCCGTAGCTTTCGCCGTCGGCGGCGATATGACCGAGCTGCGGTCGTTCGGAATCGTCGGTAAAAACGCTTAACAGTTTCCGCGCGAACGCCGCCCCGTCGTTAAGCAGGCGTTCAAAGGCGACGGCTTGCGAGATCGAACCATTATAAAAGAATAATGCAATCGATCGTCCCGAAGGGAGGCTGCAATTATAGGGCAGCCGGGGATCGATTTTCCCGTCTTTAACCGGTTTCCAGCGTTTATCATTGTATTTACAGACACTCTTCGCCTGATGAGGCGAAAGGATGGTAAATTTAATGTCGTTTTCAGCCAAGACTTCCAGCGTTTCCGTATCGACGGCGGTCTCCGGCAGCCACATTCCTTCAGGACAGCGCTTAAATCTCATCTGGAAATCCCGAATACCCCAGATAACCTGCGTTTCCTTGTCATGCCGGTTTGCTAACGGCAGAATAATATGGTTATAGGCTTGCGCGACTGCCGAGCCGTGTCCTGAGTGCAGTTCACGGCTCAGTTTATCCGCCTCCAATATGGCTTCATAAGTGGCTGGGTCGTTTCTCGCTATCCATGAAAACAAAGTCGCGCCAAAATTGAAGCTAATCCGACTGTAATTGTTGACAATCTTCTCAATCTTTTCCTGTTTATCCAAAATGCGCGAGAAGGCATTTTGCTTATAGCATTCATAATCGATCCGTTCATTCCAGTCATGAAAAGGCGCAGCCGATTCCTGAACTTCGATTTCCTCAATCCAGGGATTCTCCCGCGGAGGCTGGTAAAAGTGACCGTGTATGCAGATGTATTTGTTCAAATGAGCTTTTGGTTGATGTTTATGCGATATTGATTTTTTACAAGTTTACCTACTTTTGAGTAAGAAAGTGAGCAAGTAAGAAAGTAAGAATGCGATCCGACTTTCTTACTTTCTTACTTTCTTACTTTCCTTCCCGGCGATTCCCGCCAAATATTCCACCAATACGCTCAATTCCAGATCATCTTTCCGCAGTCCGCGTTTTATGTTGAGGTCGGCTTCGAGGATGCGGAGGAGAGCTTTTTCGATGGTTGTTTTGTCGAGTTTGCGGGCGAAGTTCATGTACCGGTTGAACACGAAAGGCGGCAAGCCGATGAACTCTTTCGCTTCGGCTAACTGCTTGCGCATGACGAACCATTTCACTACCCAGAGGATTCGGAACAAACGGAACAGATCGCCGATAGCCTGCAGCGGTTTCAATCCTGCAAGGGACAGCCTCCGCACGGCTTCATGAGCCGTCTTGCGGTCGCCTTCGCCTATAGCGTCGGTCAGAGTCCAGCGGTCGAAAGCGAACGAGCCTCCTCCCATTTCCTCGACGTCTTGAACTTTAATAACCGGTTCGTCGCCCACCATCAGCGAAAGCCGGTCGATTTCCGACGCCAGCTCGCGCAGGTTAGGCCAATTGATTACCGACAGCCGCGCCATCGCCTCTTCGTCGAATTTCTTTTTATACTGTCGCGTGTAATTATTGATCCAGACAGCCAGTTCCTTTTGTCTAAGCGGATTGCAGTTAATCGGTTCGATCAACTTCGCAATGTCCTTATAAAACTTTTTCCGCTTATCGATTTCGCCCGTCCATAATATCAAATGTCCATCGCTGGGGGGGGACTGCAGGAATTTAGCTACGGCTTTTATCTGCCGTTCGTCAAGGTTCTGCGCTTTTTTGACTACGGTAACCTTCTTTTGTCCGAACATCGGTCGCGAATATAAGTTATCCGGCAATGATTCCGCGTCGTCGCCGTAGTAAAGCGAATAATTCATAGAGCGGTCTTCCGGGGGAATGAGCTTATCGACGAGTAATTTAATTCCCGATTCCGCTAAGAAATCCTCTTTGCCGACAAACAGGTAGGCGTCACGGAATTTATTGTCTTTAACTTCTTTCTGAAATGCTGGATAATTCACGTTATCTTGCCTGATCGATGAACCATTTTATTAACGATATCATTTTCGCTTCGTTCTGCATTCTTTCGGGGTGCCATTGAATTCCGACCGTGCATCTATCCGTCGTATGCACAATGGCTTCGATGACGCCGTCGGGCGCTTCGGCGATGATCGACAGCCCTTCGCCGGTTTTTTTCACCGATTGATGGTGGCTGCTGTTGATGCGGAGATCCTCGCGCCCGAAGATTTCCATTAAAAAGGAGTCGCCTTTAAATCGAATATTATGAAAGACTTCCTTGTTATTCTCATCCAGCGGATGTGGAATGGCGTTCTTTATCTGGGTTGGAATATCTTGATATATAGAGCCTTTCAGTGCAACATTCAGGATCTGCATCCCCCGGCAGACGCCTAATATCGGTTTCCCGCGCTTGCGCATGGCGTGGACGTACATAACTTCGCACTGGTCGCGCCGCGGATTGACGTCGCGCGAGTGAGTGTTTTCCTCGCCGTAAAGCGCTGGATCGAGGTCGTCGGGACCGCCGGTAAACACGATTCCGTCGAGTCTATCCGATAGTCCGTTTATTTCAGCTTCATCGTCCGTTATCGGCAGTAAAACCGGCAGCCCTCCGCCGTTGCGCACCATGTCGATGTAATGAAGCTGAATAAAGTGAATTTCCGAAGTCTTATTAAACGACCGCTTCGGATCGTTGGCAAAACTGACGCACGTCGAAATGCCGATTAACGGTTCCATTTTACTCCGTTTTTATGAATTATTAATAAGCGCATAAATAGTTTTATCTTTTGGGAGATCAGTTGTTTGGCTAACATTAGCGCAATACCGGCATTGTCAAGATGTTAGCAGATTGCTTAGTCTGCTAAAGGCAGACTCGCAATGACACTTTTTTCTGCACGTAGTAATAACCATGAAGGGCAAAAGTTTGAAATTCAAAAATCACCCCGCCGGCAACAAACCTCCCCATCGCAAACGGTCATCTCCGCCGAAGCGTTCGACCAATCACGCATACCCTCGTCTAATCCGTCGATAACTGTAAAATCCGCCGTCCGCCCCGGATGAATCGCTCCTCGTTCGTCCTCGAGCGCCGCGGCGACCGCCCAGCCGTAGGATGCTGCACGGATTGCCGAAACCGGATCAAGCGCTTCGGCTGCGTCGAATTCTTCATTCGGCTTTTCGCCGAATCCTGCGCGGTTGATCGCAATATGGATATTCTGCAGCGGATCGGGGCTCGCGACCGGAAAATCAGAGCCTAACGCAAGCGGAATCTTGTTCTTTAGCAGCGAATTCCAACGAAAAACATGTTGGCAGCGATCGAAACCGATCCGTTTATGCAGCCATTTCCGGTCATCCAACAAATGCACAGGTTGAACCGAAGCGATAATATCCGCCTTTTTTGCCTTCCTTAAATATTCAGGCGGCAGCATTTGTATATGTTCGATTCTATGCCCGCCCTTGTCCGGCTTGGAAACTTCGGCGCAGATCCGCAAAGCCTGGTCCACCGCCCGGTCGCCGATGGCGTGCATGGCGGCTCGCCAGCCTTTTGCGGTTATATTGTTCAAAATGTCTCTTAGTTCCAGATCCTCATACTGCAGGCTGCCGCAGGATTCGGAATTTTCATAAGGCTGTAGCAACGCGGCGGTTCGCGATCCAAAAGTGCCGTCCAGAAACAGCTTTATCGTGTTCAACCGGAAACGCCTTTCCGGTGCGGGCGGTCTTGAAACGCCGTCCCAGGCGTCGATCCTGAGCCAGGCGTCGATATCGAGAATCAATTCGCCGCCGGCGTCCAACTCCCAAAATATATCTTCAGCGCCGTCATTTAAACACTCGCTGACCGCCGTCAATCCGGATTTTAGAAAATGTTTCTGCGCGTTCAGAATGTGCCGCCGGATATCGTTCCTGTCCGGTTCGGGGATGAGTCCGCTGACTAAACCGATGGCTTTTTCATAGAGTATTCCGTTCGGATTACCCTCAGCGTCTCTGCCGATCGTTCCGAATTCGGGAGCTTGCGTGTTTCGAGTAATGTTAGCGGCTTTTAGGGCGGCGAGGCTGCAGCAGCAACTGTGAATGTCGCGTCTGAATATTAATATTTTCCGGTTCGGGAGCCATTTGTCTAATATGCGGGCGTTTAACTCACAATTATCCGCATCCCAGTTTAAGGCGGTGATCCATTCTTTGCCTCGTCTGCCTTTATCCGCGGCAAGTAGAGCTTTTTTCGTCTGATTGCGATCCATCCCGCCGAGATCGACCAATTCTAAAAAACCGCCACCGGCAGCCATGTGCAGATGGGCGTCGCATAATCCCGGCAGCAGGACGCAGCCGTTCAAGTCGATGATATCCCGTTGTTGAACGCGGTCTTTCAATTCGTCATAATTACCAAGATTTTTTATTATCCCGTTCTCGACAAAAACGGTTTCAAACCATACAGGTTCGTTCCAGCGGCTGCCGCCAAAGACTTTTCCGTTGGTAAACAGGACTTTTTTGTTATTTTCGGTCATAAATGGCTGTTATCGAGGATGCGCGTTGTGGTAAAAGAGGTTGCTGAAATAATAAAGAGAGCTTGCAGACGAGGGCGTCTGCAAGCTCTCGCGCGTGAAAAGGGGTGTTTGCGTAATCGGGCAAAGTGCGAACAGGGGTGTTTCTGTAATCGGGCAAAGTGCGAACAGGGGTGTTTGCGCTGCTTTGACTGTGAACAAGAGTGTTCATGCTGCTTTGATTGTGAACAGGGGTGTTCACGCTACTTGGCGAATTCGATCGCCCTGAATTCGCGAATGACCGTGACTTTTATATGTCCGGGATACTCGAGCTGTTTGTGAATTTTTTCAGCTACGTCATGGGCTAACATTTCAGCTTGGGCGTCAGTTACATCAGTATGTTCAACCATGACTCTGATTTCCCTGCCGGCTTGCAGCGCAAAAGTTTTGGTGACGCCGGGAAAGGACTTGGCGATTTCTTCCAGTTTTTCCAGGCGTTTAATGTAGCCTTCCAAACTGTCTCGCCTCGCTCCGGGTCTCGCTCCTGAAATAGCGTCTGCAGCCTGTACAAGGCAGGAAATCAGGGAGTTTGTCTCGACGTCGTCATGGTGCGATTCGATGGAATTGACGACAATTTTCGGTTCGCGGTACCGGCGGGCGAGTTCAGCGCCTAATTCGGTGTGCGTGCCTTCGGTATCCCTGTCGATGGACTTGCCTATATCGTGCAGCAATCCCGCGCGAGCCGCCAATTTAGCCTCTAAACCAAGTTCGACCGCCATTAAAGCGGCTAATCTTGACACTTCCAGCGAATGCTTTAGCACGTTTTGCCCATAAGAAGTCCGGTAATGAAGCCTGCCTAAATGCTTGACCAAAATCGGATGCAATCCGTCCACACCGGCGTCCATCGCCGCCTGTTCACCGATTTGCATAATCCGTTCGTCCAGTTCTTTTCCGGATTTTTCAATAACCTCTTCAATGCGCGCCGGATGAATCCTGCCGTCTGAAATAAGCGTCTCAAGGGCAATACGCGCGACTTCGCGCCGATAAGGATCGAATGCGGACAGCGTAACAGCTTCGGGAGTGTCGTCGATTATTATTTCAACGCCGGAGGCGGCTTCAAAGGCGCGGATATTTCGCCCCTCGCGACCGATAATCCTGCCTTTGATTTCATCGTTGTTGATGTTGACGACGGTAACCGTATTTTCAGTGGAATGGTCGGCGGCTGACCGTTGAATCGCTTGGACAATCAGTTCGCGCGCTTCTCGATTTACCTGCAGTCTCGCCCGATCTCGGAAATCCTTTATCTGCTCTGCAGACTCCTGTTTTGCACGCTCAATTAATTCTTCCCTCAGGGCTCTGAGCGCATCTTCCCGTTTCATACCGGCGATTTCTTCTAACTTATTGGAAGTTTCTGTCTGAAGTTTTTTTATCTCGATTTCTTGCGTTTCAAGGATTTTAGTTCTATCCTTTATATCTCGATCAATTTGTTTTACTTCTTTTAAGCGTTTTTCAAGGGAATCGCCTTTTTGGTTTAGGGAGCGTTCTCGTTCGTGGAGTTGTTTTTCGATTTTGTTTAGCTCAACTCGTTTCACTTCAAAATCGCTTTCGAGTTGAGTCTTGCGTTTTAAGTGTTCGTCGCGAACCTCGAGCAGTTTTTCGTGCTTTAAACGTTCAGCCGTTGCTTTGGCTTCTTCGATTATACGTTTAGACTGCTCATCGATGGATTGTCCTTTAATTTTGTCGATGCGGGTTTTAAGAAGCCATCCAACCAGGAAACCCGCGACTCCGAAAAGAACGCTTGCTAATATATAAATAAACGAGTAATCAATATTTGACATGGTTTAAAGCCCATATTCATAAGATAACCCCGCCCCGACGGTTCCGCCAAGAGAACCATGTTCGGCACGGTGGGTGCAGCCCTACACGTTTTTGACATCCGCTGTCCGAAACTAATCGAACTCCGCTAAAACGGAGTGCGGTCCGTCAGCCACGCATAGAAACAGGCTCCCTTTTTTAAAGGTGTTGGTTCCTTATTAGGAACTAACATCAAGGGCGGGTTATCATATCTGTTAAACTCATCTGAAGATCGACCGGCTAAGCCTCCTTAAGTTCTTTTTCAAGAGCTTCGGAAATCAATTTGGACTTTTCCTCAAAAAACTTTCCCAGGCGTTCCTGTTCGTTCTGAACAGAAAATAGCTCATCAGTAATGTTTAGAGCTGTTAAAATTGCCAACCGAGACAGGGAATTCACAGAAATTTCTTCTTCGATTCTATTCATAATCTCATCTACATAAGCGGCTACGCGCTTAATGTATTCACTATCGCCACCCTGAGATTTAATAGGGTATTCCTGTCCGTGAATTATGACTCTAACAGTTTGGCTTCGTGTATCCTGGCCGTTCATTGAACCGTTTTAAATCCAACTTCGGATTTTGCTGACTTTGGTCTGATCTCTTCGACGATCTCCCGCCAGAATCATATTGGATTTACGAACCTTCTATCTTTGCCAGCAGTTCATCGACCTTCGACCGGATTCGGTCTTCTTTGTCTCGCGAACTGCGTTGCGTTTCATCAGCCTCGAGTCTTAGCTGTTCGTTCGTTTTCTTTAGTTCTTCGATCTCAGCCTCAAGCTCTTTTACTCGCTGCGATAAATGCTCGCGCGCCAGTTTGATCTCTTTGTATTGGCTAAGAAGGTCTTCGACCTGCTTTTCTAACTTTTCAAAACTTGATAAATCCATATAAATTCTGTATCGATTTATATTGCCCTTAAAACAGCGCCGGTATCACGTCCCAAATTATCGACCGTCCTTTTTATGAGCGAATCGATTTCATTGTCGGACAAAGTTCTATCCGCGCTGCGAAACGAGAGGTGGAAAGCCAAAGACTTTTTCCCCTCAGGAATTTTTTCTCCTTTATACAGGTCGAACAATTCAACCTGTTCTAACAGTTCTCCGCAGTTCTTCTCAATTTCTTCATGCACCGTCCCGGCTTCTACTTTCTCATCGACTACAAAAGCCAAATCACGCAAGGCTGCAGGATAACGTGGCAGCGATTTAAACTGCGGCGTCCTGCCGGATAATTCTAACAGTTTTTCACCATTCAACTCAAAGAACCAAACCGGCTTGTCTATGTCGTATGCATCTGCTATCGCAGCGTCGATCTGTCCAAAAACGCCGATTGGCACGGATTCATTTTGCCGCTGAACTTTGATCGTCCCGCCGGCTAAAAGAAACATCGGTATATGGTAACAAATAAACTGAGCTTTGTCAAGTAAAATCTTAGTGATAAACGTTTCCAATACTCCCTTGAGGTCATGAAATCCAAATTCGCGCTCTTTTTCGATCCAATGCTCAGGTCTGACAGTTCCGGCAATCACGCCGCCAAGCCGCCATTCCTCGCATATTCGTTCGTTTTCCAGCCAAAAACATCTGCCCCATTCGAATAACTTTATATTCTGAATTCCGGATTTCAAATTCCTTTCAATCTCACGAATCAATGTTTGCCCCAGGCTGGTGCGCAACACCGATAGATCATCGCTGATCGGATTCATCACATTTAAAAACTGCTTATCGATCGGGAATTTCTCTTTATCTCCCGAAGGTATCAATGAATATGTTATCGCTTCATGAAATCCAAGCTCGACCATCGTCGATTTAAATCTGTCGATATGCCTTCTTTCGCGCTCGCGTTCAGGATCGGGAATTAACGGCACAGACGACTTTTCAGCGGTATCGATCTTGTCGTATCCATGCAGCCGGGCAACTTCTTCGATCAAATCGATCTCGCGATCAAGATCATGACGCCAGGAAGGAGTCGCAACTTTGATCGGATCTCCCGCCTCTACCTTACAACCTAGCGCGTTCAGATATTGTTCCATTTCCTGAGCTCGAATGGAGGTAGAAAGTATCTTATTCGTTCGATCCGGTCTTAAATTTAATCTATTCGGCTTCCAAGGCTTCGGATAGGCGTCGACAAGACCTTTCAACACACTGCCGCCGGCTAACTCCTGAATCAGCCGAGCAGCGCGGCTCGAAGCCATCGGCGTCATTTCCGGATCGACCCCGCGCTCAAACCGCCGGGAAGATTCGGTCGCAATCCCCCGGTCTCGCGACGTAATCCTCGTACCTACCGGATCGAAATAAGCGCACTCGATCAAGACGTCTTTTGTGTCCGCTTGTATCTCGCTGTTCAACCCGCCCATCACGCCGGCAAGGGCTATGCCCTTTTCAGGATCGGCAATCAGTAGATCGGTCGATTCGAGCGTATGTTTCTTTTCGTCTAATGTAACAAACTTCTCACCATTTTCAGCCATACGAACGACAATTTTCCCCTGGCTGACCAAATGCCGGTCGAATGCATGAAGCGGATGTCCCAATTCTATTAGAATATAATTAGTGACATCGACCACGTTGTTGATAGGCCGCACACCAACCGCGCGGAGCCTGTCCTGCATCCACAGCGGCGAAGGCTTGATCTCGACGCCCTCGACGATCCGAGCGGAGTAGCGCGGACAGCGGTCGGAAGCCGGAATTTCGATGGATACCTTTTCTGAAGCTAAGACGTCCGTCTCGTTAACGCCCGCCGGCGGCATTTTCAGCCGCTGCCCGGTTTTAGCCGCGATCTCGCGCGCGACTCCAAGATGCGACAGCCAATCCGGGCGGTTGAACGTCACTTCGAGGTCGTAAACCCAGTCTCCCTTGCAAATATGTTCTTCAAGCGGCGATCCGACAGGTAGATCATCCGGCAGTAGCATTACGCCGCTGTGATCGGTCGATAATCCTAATTCTTTTTCCGAGCAGATCATCCCATGACTTTCGACGCCCTTAAGCGTAACTTTGCGAATGCGGAATCCGTCCGGAAGATCAGCGCCGACAAGCGCCACCGGCGCGGTCTGCCCTTCGGCGACGTTCGGAGCGCCGCAAACGATCGGCAGAATCTCTCCCGTTCCCGCATCCACTTCGCAGTATGAGAGATGCGCCGTCATCGGCACCGCTTCGCATTTCAAAACCTTGCCGACCACCACCTTTGTCCATCGACCTTTAAACTCATCCAATCCATCGACCGCCAATCCAAGCTGGTCGAACATAGCGCCCAACTCCTGCGGGGAGTCGGGGATATCCACGAAATCTTTAAGCCAGTTGTATGAAATTTTCATGTTGTATAAAATTAACTGTTCTTAAGTTATTATCTTTTTGTATATCTCGTTGAAATCAGTTCTAAGAATTTCCTTTATCTGTTCAAGGAGTAAAGGAATATCGGCATTTAAAGTACTCCAAATTACTTCATAATTAACTCTATAATAATCATGAATACCAATATTCCGCATTTTTATCATACTTAACCACGGTAGATCTGGGTGCTTTTCTTTAAGCTCTTTGGAAACTTTATTCGCTGCCTCGCCTATGACTAAAAGATTCATTAGGCAAGCCCGCTTTAACTTACGGTCTCTTAGAAATGTGTGTAAATCACATTCTTTAATGAACTCCAAGATTTCAATGGCTGAGTCGTAAATATCTACTAATAATAATGCATCACTTCGCATAAATTAGCCTTGCTGAAGAAAGAATCTCATCTCGAATTAATTCCTTTAATCCTTTCTTAGGAACTAAATCTACTTTTTTACCAAAGAGAGATTTCAATTCTTCCTGTAAATCGAAAAATGCAAACAGTCCAATACCAGAATTTGGTTCGAATTCAACTAAAATATCAACGTCGCTTTCTGGTTTAAAATCTTTCCGTAGCGCTGAACCAAATAAGGACAGCTCTTTAACCTCGTATTTCTTGCATATCTCGCCGATTCTATCCATCGGCAAATTTTTAAGAAAAGAATCCATTTTTACTCCCGATTAGCGCTTAATCAATCAACCCATTAACAACCGAAAATATTCCCCCAATCAAAACTACAATCAGCGCAATCCGCCGAAAAACCTTCTCGTTAATCCGCCGTGACAATTTTATGCCCGCGTATGCTCCGACGATCATAGCCGGCAAAAAATAGAGCGAAATTCTTAATACCGCCGCGTTAATCAAGCCGGTCGGCGTCATAATCAGTATGGTAGCTATATTTAATACTGTAAAATAAGTTAAAATGTTCGCTCTGAAAACGTTTTTCAGCATCCCCTGATTTGAAAAGAACAATATCGCCGGCGGTCCGCTCATGGCTGTACCGCCGCTCAAGACGCCGCCGACGTACCCGATCGGAATTTGGGCAATTTTTTCATTTTTCATCGGTTTCCTTAATCCGAACAACATCGAGGCTGCAAATATTGCAATCACCGATCCAATTATGGTTTTCATTAAATCAGGATCGAGCGTTTTCAGCACAAATGTTCCAAACGGTATCCCAAACAAGCTGCTGACAATTAAAATCCAGACCCGTTTGAGTTGAACGTACCGCCTCGCATCATAAAGCACAATAATATTTTGAAAAAAACCGAGGCATAAAAGAACGGGCACGACCACCTGCGGCGGAAACGAGGTTATTAAAAACGGTATCGAAACCAGAGCCATCCCAAAACCGGTTAAGCCCTGATTCAGACTGCCGGCGAAAATGCCGATTATTCCAATGAATATCGGGATTAGCGAGTCGTTCACTTAAAGACTCAATACGGATTTAAAGTATTCACAGAGTGAGCAATTTTGAGATTGTTCGAGTAATGAGTTCGTAGTTTCGAGAGCTTGCAGACGGAGGCGTCTGCAAGCTCTCGAAACTACAAGCCATTATCTGAACAATCTGCAAAGCAGCCGGTTCCGCTAAAACTGATTTAAAAATCGCAGGTCGTTCTCATAAAACAGCCGCAGGTCGTTTACGCCGAATTTCAACATCGCGATCCTTTCGATTCCCAATCCAAACGCCCAGCCGGAGTATTTTTCCGAATCGATTCCCACGCCCTCAAGGACGTTGGGATCGACCATACCCGAACCTCCCATTTCAAGCCATCCGGTGTGTTTGCAAACGCGGCAGCCTTTGGCGCCGCAGAAAATGCAGGACATATCGACTTCAGCCGACGGTTCGGTGAACGGGAAGAAATGCGGGCGGAAGCGGGTCTCAATCTCCATGCCGAACAACGCTCTGTAAAAGGCGAGCACCGTTCCTTTCAGGTCGGCGAAATCCACGCCCTCATCGACGTACAGCCCCTCCACCTGCATAAAGACCGGAACGTGCGTCGCGTCCGGTTTGTCGTTGCGATAGACTCTTCCCGGAGCGATGATTCTGACCGGCGGTTTTTTCCGCTCCATCACCCGGATTTGAACCGGCGAGGTTTCGGTTCGCAGCAGCCAGTTCAAACGCTCTTCGCCCGGAACGTCCAGATAGAACGTATCGGTTAGATCGCGCGCCGGATGCCAGGCGGGAGTATTCAAGGCGTCGAAATTATAATAAACCGTTTCCGCTTCGGGACCGGTTTCGACGGTGAAGCCCATGCCTCTGAAAACGTCGATGACTTCGTTCCATATTAAAGTCAACGGATGCAATCCGCCTTGGAAACCTTTGACGCCCGGCAGAGTCGGATCGATAGCCTGGCGTTTTTCCTCTTTATCGAAAATATCGATCAATTCATCGATCAGTTTCGAGGCGAAAGCCTTGAATATACCGTAATTCCTGCCGTATTTCTTCCGCTCGTCCGCGTCCTGAATGCCGCCGAACGCTTTGGAAGCGTTAGCCAAAATGCCTTTCCTGCCAAGATACTTCACTCTTAATCGTTCGACGTCGTCCTTGTCCTTAATCTTGGCGCTCTCTTCCTGAAGCTGTCTTTTCAGTTTATCGAAATCGTAAAGACTCATTTATGTAAAATCTCCGCTGGTGTTTTCCGTCCGCGAGGCGTTCGATCGAAATCCCGGTCGAAACTCACGATGGTCAAATCGTATAATTCCGCTGCTGTGCATTATTACTAAGTGCAGTAAAAAGTGTCATTGCGAGTCT
>CAZWOY010000023.1:19289-19412 GCA_964635255.1 uncultured bacterium | reverse complement strand
CAAAACAACTGATCTCCCAAAAGATAAAACTATTTTATGCGCTTATTAATAATAGAACGCTATTCTCGCGGGAAAGGAATAGGAACACGGATGACACGGACGCAACGGATGATCGCGGATAGA
>CAZWOY010000023.1:0-19189 GCA_964635255.1 uncultured bacterium | reverse complement strand
GCTCTCGCAGTGTGTTTTCGAACAATCTGCTGCGTTGTAATGACTACGCCTGGGGAAGCGCTTTTTTCTAAGGAAAACAAAATCGGGAAAGGAATAGGAACACGGATGACACGGACGCAACGGATGATCGCGGATAGATTCCCGTCTGTCGGATTGTCCGGGAGTAAAGTGGGAGAACTTGCAGACGAGGGCGTCTGCAAGCTCTCGCAGTGTGTTTTCGAACAATCTGCTGCGTTGTAATGACTACGCCTGGGGGAGCGTCATTTTCTAAGGAAAACAAAATATGGAACTGATAGATCAACATACAAAAGCGATTATGGAGGAGTGCAAGATCAGAGCTCGGGACGCGGGACTTAAGTTTGATCCCGGCACGCTTGAGTATATCGTAACCAACCGCGACCTGGTCGATCTTTCTCCGAAGGTGATGATACCGACGCTTTACGATTACTGGGTGCATGACGTAGAAGTCCTTAAGGGCCGGGGCAAGTACAAGCTCTATCCGCACAATCCTTACGAGACGGTCATAAATTCCAGACCGGCGATATCGTTTTATAACGACAATAATCCGGACTGGATGAACATAATGATTTTTTACCACGTGCTGGGGCATATCGATTTTTTCCAAAATAATTCGCTTTACGAGAAAACCTGGGACGACGATTTCGTCGGCATGGCTTTAGCGGATAAGCGGTTGATCGCCAGTTTGCGCAGCGAGCATAATCGCTGGGTCGATTATATTATCGAGTTCAGCCGCGGCGTCGATAATCTGACCGGCTATTTTAAGCGGCTTGCAATGCACGACCACCCGGAAAGCGCTCAGCCGCCGGATAAATTAAGCTATTATTTCGATGTTTTCCTGCAGGAAACGCTGAAGAAGCCGTCGCACGATATTTATCGAGAGATTGAGCGCTACAACGATTTGGCCGCCCAGAATCCAACCGGCGCCGAATCGGAATTTTTTGCCGACGTTCGGAAAAAATATCCCGAGTTTACCGCCAAATACAATCGAGCGATTGAAAATGTGAAGACGCCGCCTTTAGACCTGCTTGAATATATAAGAGACAATTCGCAGTTTCTGAAAAAAGAGAGCAATGAATGGATGAAGTCGGTTATGGATATTGTGCGCAACACAGGTCTTTATTTCGAACCACAAATTCGCACGAAAATATTAAATGAAGGCTGGGCAAGCTACTGGCATGATGAACTGTTCCTTAAGGACGACCGCATTTCCGGTCATGAGGTGGCTTACGCCAAGACAAATGCGGATGTGACCTCGCTTAGCCGGATAGGTTTGAATCCTTACGCCGTGGGATTGAGAATTATCCGGTACGTTGAGGAATTAGCCGAAAAGGGAAAAATAAGTTTCGAATTCCAGAAAGAACGCGATATTCAAAAACGCGAAAACTGGGACAAAAATACCGGCAAAGGCAAACAGGCGATATTCGATCTTCGGAGCAATTTTTCCGATTTTACGCTGATTAATGCGTTTGTCGATCAGGAATTCGTCGATATGCACGACCTTTTTGTCGTCGGAGTTCGTCCAAATCCGGAAAAGCGAACTTACGAATATTATATAAAGAGCCGAAAGGCGGAGGATTATAAGCAGATGCTGCTGGATTCGCTCTATCACCCGCCTAAGATCGACATAGTTAAAGAAAAAACGACCGAAGACAGGCTTTATCTGTCGCACAGCTTTGAGGGCAAGCAGCTTGTCAAGGAATTCATACCCGACGTTTTAATCGGAATTGAATTCCTGTGGGGCGGAGTGGTAGAGATTGAGACGACGGAAATCGTTCTTAAAAAATCTCCTGTGAACAAAGAAAAGCCTCAGCATGAGTATCGACGCGTATTATATACGGCGAAAGACAGAAAAGTAACGAAAAAGAACATTTAAACGCATTTATGGAACAGCATACAAACAACAAACCGATCCCGCTCGCTGATTACGAAAAAGACAAAAAAAAGGCGATCAGGCTTGAGTCTTTAATAAATCTGTCAAAAGCAATCCATGATCAGGAGCGCAGAATTCCGATTTCATTCAACGATTTCCTTTACCAGGCTACACTGAATCCAAAGTATGTTTTCAGAGACGTCTTCCAGCTTTTTTACGATATGTTCCATTATTATATTCCGCAAGGCGTCGATGATTATGAAAAATCGGACGAATCGATCGGTTTTATGCAGTACGATTGTTCGGCGTTATTTGTGCGCGGCTGCGACAATCCGTTTTTCGCCGACCGGCTGTTTGCAAACCGGTTAATGGAATTGACCGCCGGATTTCGCAAAGGATCGTTTCGCAATAATATCATCCTGTTTGAAGGACCGCCGGGAAGCGGGAAAAGTACGTTTTTAAACATTCTTTTGCAGAAATTCGAAGATTACGCTAAAACAGACGTCGGAACGACTTACAAAGTTTTCTGGCACATAGATCTGAACGAACTGCGGGAACGATCCGGTTATTCATATAAGGCGAAGTGCCTTGAGGAAAACCTGAAAAACGGACCGAAAAAGGAAATCACCGGTTATAACGGCTACAGCGAATCCGCCGTCGATAAGGACCATATCTGCTTTTCCTGTCCGAATCACGATCATCCGATTTTGATGATCCCGAAAAAATATCGCAAGGATTTTTTAACCGAACTTATTCCAGATAAGAAATTTCTGGAAGATCTGTTCAATGAAAAGCAATACGAATGGGTTCTCAAGGATTCGCCGTGCAACATTTGCAGCTCGCTGTACAACTCGCTGCTGGACATAACAGGCGATCCCCTCAAAGTCTATGAAATGATTTGGGCGCGAAAGAACTTTTTCAGCCGTCAATTAGGCGAGGGCGTCAGCGTATTTAATCCGGGAGACGCCGAGATCAATAAGCCGATAGACAACCCCACTCTGCAGCATGCTCTGAACGATATATTCGGGAACGACGACGTCCGGTTTGTTTATTCCTATTTAGCCAAGACCAACAACGGCGCGCTTGCGTTGATGGATATTAAGGAAAACAACATCAAGCGGCTTCGAAACTATCACGGCATCATCAGCGACGGCGTGCATAAGGTTTTCCTCGGGGAAGAGAAGATCAACACGATTTTTCTCGGGTTGGTCAATCCGGCTGATAAGATACACTATCAGGACATTCCGTCTTTCCAGGACCGGATCATAACCGTAAATATCCCGTACGTTCTCGATTACAATACCGAAATAGCCATATATTTCAACAAATTTGGCAAGGACATCGCCAAGCGGTTTTTACCCCGCATTATTAAGAATTTAGCCCGTATTATTATTTCCTCGCGTCTCGATCCGACGACTCCGACGATAAGACGCTGGATCACAAATCCTCAGAAATATCGCAAATATCTTGATAAAGATATGTTTTTGCTTAAAATGGATATTTATACCGGTAAAATTCCGAGCTGGATCGACGAGGAAGATGAAAAGCGGTTTGTAAAAGAAATCCGGCATGGGTTGATAAGCGATTCAAAAGTGGAAGGATTCAAGGGAATATCGGGCAGGCAGTCGCTTATCGTTCTGCAGAATATCCTTACGGAGTACCGGGATTCCGATAAATTAATCACAATGGAGATGATTAAAACATTCTTCTCGGAAAAGTATGAGACGACTGGCGATGGAATACCGTTGGGATTTATAGGGTCGCTTATCGACATGTACGATTACGAGGCGCTTCAGGAAGTTAAGGAAGCCATCTATTATTTCAACAAAGAGCAGCTTGAATCGGAAATTTTAGACTATTTGTTTGCCATCAATTTCGATACCGGCATAGAGCGGGTTTCACCGAACACGGGCAATACGATAGAAATATCGGAGGAATTTTTCCAGGAATTCGAGTCGGTAATTTTAGGCAATGACAGCACAGTTCAGCAGCGCCGGCAATTCAGAAAGGACACTCATCAGGAATACATTACTTCGACGCTGTCCAAAGAAATTAAGATCGACGGCAAGGACATCCGTGAAACCGAACTTTTTAACACTCTCTATAAAAAGTACATGAAGAACATCAAAGAGAACGCGCTTGAGCCCTACCTCGAAAACGACAATTTCAGGCGAGCGATACTCGACTACGGCTCGTCCAACTTCAACGCCAATCCCGAACGTCTTAAGCGAGATGTATCCCTGCTGATCACAAACCTGCAGAAGAAATTCGAGTACACGGAAGAGGGCGCGCGGCAGATAAGTTTGTATGTGATCGATAAGAAGCTGGCTAAGAAGTATTAAGTCTTTTGATTGTCAGGGGATTGAGTGTTAGAGTTGGCGAACAAGCCTGGCGGCAACTTGACGTCCGTAAATAGTATTCCTTTGTTTTTAGCGAAGAGTGTCTTCAAGCTCTCGAAGAAATAATTTCGTCGAGCCCCGCAAAAAGATTATTCAACCCAAGTGAAGCGTTTACTCCAGAAAGAAAATTATTGTTTATTGCGCAATTCTGATTAAATTCTTAACTTGAAAAGAAAACGGAGTAGCAGCATTGCGGTTTAAACAAAGAGAAGAAACTGTAAATATCCTTTTCGCCCAAATCCTGAGCGAAATGGGGGTGGCGTCAATTCCTGAGATATTAATAAGTTCTTATGATCGTACTCGCCAGATTCCAGATATCCTTTTAAAATATAAAGGATTGCGCGTTGTCATCGAGGGAAAATACGAGGACAGCCCAAATTCTCGCAAGAAAGTCACAGAACAAATAAGAAATCGAATACTAAATGGTATTGCTCATATAGGCATTGCAATCATTTATCCTTCAGAACTTCGGAACTGTCTATCGGTTGAAGATCTGAAAAACGAGATCTACCAGATGCAATTCGATATTAAAACCTATAGCGAAGCCGGAGAAAAGAATTGGTCTAAATGCACTGTAAATGGATTAGTAGAAAATTTAAACAGAACTTATGACATACTTTTACAGGAAGATATAATCGGCGAAATAACAGCTATAATTGAAAATGGCATTGAATATTTTAGTTTCAACCTTTTGAATAGAAAAGAAATAATAAAAAAATGCGCGGAATTAATTGGTTATAGTAAAGATCACAGCAATGAAAACACCAAAAAAGCGCATGAATATAATGAATCTATCGGAAAAATATCTGGCTTGACCTTATTCAACGCCATGATCTTTCAAGATGTCTTATCGAATTATCGAGAAGAAATAAACTCATTGCGCTTCTCATTAAGCGCCGAGGATCCAGTTCGAGAATTTATCGAACACTGGAAGTTTATTATTAATGAGATAGATTTTGTACCGATTTTTAAAATTGCGAGGAATATATTACTAAGCTTGCCTGTAGATGCAAATATAATGAATTCAATTAGTTTTTTGGGAGAGCAAACAATAAGAGTCCTCAGCAAAAGAGCAGCTTTAAATCATGACATAATGGGTCGAGTTTATCATAAACTGCTTTCCGATGCAAAGTATTTAGGCACTTATTATACTTCTATTCCTGCGGCTGCTTTACTTCTGAAATTAACTTTAATGAAAGACCGATGGTTATGCAATTGGTCGGATTATGAATCGATTTCGAAGCTAAAGGCGGGCGATTTGGCTTCCGGAACAGGAACTCTCTTACTTGCAACGACAGAAGCTCTGATTGATAATTATATTCAAAAAAGCTACGAGGATGGGGAAAAGATCGATTTAAGCCGGATTCACAAGATACTCATCGAAAACGTTATTTACGGCTATGACGTGTTAGCTTCGGCAATTCACTTAACTGCTTCGACGTTATCGCTTAGGTCGTCGTGTATCGAGTTTAAAGATACAAATTTGTACAGCCTGCCATTTGGCGGCGAATCAAAAAGTCTTGGCAGTATTGATTTCATAGAGAACAGGCAAGTTAATCTTCCTTTTGACATTTTTCGCGCTAATTCTCATCAAATCACCGGCAGTGGAACGAAAGAACATTTCAAAGCGCCCCTGCCGGATTTGGATTTATGCGTCATGAACCCACCTTTTACCCGTAGCGTGGGCGGTAATTTACTTTTCGGTTCTGTTCCGGATAAAGAAAGATCTGAAATGCAGACAAAACTAAAGGCAATTTTAAAAAATAATAATATATCGGCAAATGCAACAGCAGGTTTAGGAGCGGTCTTTATTGCTATTGGCGATATGGCTTTGAAAATGGGCGGCAGATTGTCACTGGTATTGCCAAAAACTATTCTTTCAGGAAGCGCATGGGAAAAAACAAGAAGGATATTTAGAGATAAATATAGGCTGGAATGGATTATTGTTAGTCATGATCCTCTAAGATGGAACTTTTCGGATAGCACTGATTTAAGTGAAACTATGTTGGTTGCACAAAAAATCGGTGGAAATAACAATAATAACAATCACAACGTGAAGGTAGTGAACTTATGGCATAATCCGGAAACTGTTTTTGAAGCGTTGGTGATTAGCTGGCAATTGGAAGAGGGAAAGGTGTTGGAGATTTCCGAAATGCACGGCGCCGCTGAAATCGCCATGGGTCATAAAAAAATCGGGGAAACGCTTAGTTTTAAATGGGATGAGTTAAAAAATAATTCATGGATGATTCCTGTTTCATTTGCACAAAGTGAATTAGTTAAGACAATTTATAACCTATACAAAGGTCAAATCTATATTCCTGGTTATGGTTTTATAAAAAAAATCGATATATGTAAATTGAGTGATTTGGGATTACTTGGTTTCGATGGAAGGGACATCCACGATGCATTCGAGTTTTCTGAAACCAGAACCGAGTATCCCGCTTATTGGGGACATGATTCACAAAAATGTTTCAAAATTCGGCAAAGGCCTAACGGTTTCCTCAAAACTTTATCAAAAGCAAAGAAAGGCAGAAACCTCAGGAAAGCAACCGATCTGTGGAAAAAGTCCGGTAAACTGCTCATTTCCGCCGTATCGAGAGTCAACACGCAGAGAACTTTTTGCGTTCTTTTGAATGCGCCGGTTTTGTCTAATGTTTGGTGGTCTTTTAATCCGCATAATGATGACGACAACCTTTTAAAGCCATTATCGCTATGGCTAAATTCATCGTTGGGGATTATGTCCATTTTAAGTCAACGCGGAGAAACGGAAGGCGCATGGATAAAATTAAGAAAGCCCAATATCGAAGCTGTTCCAGTCCCGGATCTTCGAAAGTTGAAAGAAAATCAATTAAGATATCTGAATGATGTTTTTGATTCTATTTGTAATGAAAACATAGATATTTTCCCAAATATGCGCAATGATAGTGTAAGAAAACAAATTGATCAGGCTATTGCTGAAATACTGGGAGCGCCTGATTTCAATACACTGAGGACATTATTGGCTCAAGAACCGGTTGTGTGTCTAAAAAAGCTTGAGTGAGTGCATTTTCTCGCAGTAAATTCAAATTTCTGAATGGATTCCTATTGCCAACAAAATTGTTGCCAACGATTCCGTTGGCGATTGATTTTCAAATTCTTAATACAATTTACCATGGTTTGAGAAAAATTTTTATACCACAAGTACTTACTTTCATTGCGCTCGTTTCGCCTTCCACGCCCTTATCCCAAACCGAACCACGCCAAACCACGGGAAAAGAAATATCTCCCGCGCAATAACCAGGGCTCCCATCAAAGGCCTCATTGAGAACGAGCAGGACAGGTCGAATTCGGCGAAGGCGCCGTTGAAGACCGGGACGATATCGAATTTGACGCGCTTGCCGTTTAAAATGCGTATATTCTGGATCACGCCGTAGATTATGCCCGTCGCCATCGGGTCGTTGGCGCCGTAAGTGAAAGCGGCGTTTAAATAGTCGATTCTGGCGGCGGATACAAAGTGAATGATACCGGCGACTATCCGGTGCAGAACTTTCAGCAATAGTTTTCTCTCGTCCCAATAAAATGAGAATCCAAGCTTTTGCTGTTCGTCTTCGGGTTCCTGCGGTTCAGGCTCGAATTTACTCTCATCTGCGCGGGGAGGAGCGGTCTTAGGTTCTCTCGCTTTCTCATAGTCAAACGCCTCTTTTTCATAAGCCGGCTCTTCCCGGGTGTGTTCCTCTTTGAATTCTTCGGTTTTTTCAACAGGTTCCGCGATTTTCGCCTCATCGGGCGGAGTTTTTTCTTTGGGTTTGGGAGGCTTTTTCTGGGGTGCATCCTTTGGCTGGATCGTAAAAAAAAGGATCCGGACGTAAGATTTTTTTTCTTTAAGATCGGTTTTAACGGCGAACCACAGCCACCAGAACTGCATCTTCAGCCGGTCTTTTCCGAATTCGCCTCTGATATAGACTCGCGGCAGCAGTGCGGCGGCGAGAAATAAAAGGACGACGATTAGAGCTGCGGTCCAGAAGTTCAATTCGGTTCAGCTCTAATGTGAATATACTGATCAGGCGATTCAGACATGCGCTAATAGTCGATTGCAGTTATTTAATCAGCAGCAATCGCAGGATAACCGGAACAAGCAGCAGCGCCGCAACCGCCTGGGCGCTTCGGTCCTTCTCCTTGAACAATACTACTAACAGCGTCCCGCCCATCAGCGCAGTGATCGCCCAATAGATATAGAGCAGAATGAAACTTGCAAATCCATGCATTATGGAAAAAACCTCGCAGTATTTACATAATTAAAACTCGAACAAGTATTGAAAATACATGCTGTAATCCAGCAACGCAATGATTTGGGAAAAATGAATATCTAGATTTTGAAAGGAAGCGGCTGCTAACGGGATTATTTAACCAGCTTGTTTTTAAGCTTATAAAAATCCGCAAAGTGGCGCAAACACTCCTGTTCGCAGGGCATTGCGCCACTATACCCTTCCCCACTGAGAAGGCAATACTCTAAGGGTTTAAAGCCAGCGCCACATTACCTGCTTCTCAAACAGCGCTTTGCCGGAGTGCCAAATCCATCCCGGTTTTCGCATCTTGATTTGCGGGGCGGGTTCGGCGTAAAAGTCGCCAGCTCCGAATCCGGCTCGTCTGTCTCCAGTTTCAATAAAACAGGCTCCGCGACCGTCGAATTGAGCATTTTGATCGACGCCGCGGACCCGTCGCGCGATGTTTCGCGCAACGGTTTCCGCCTGACCGTGAGCGAAAACTCCCGCTTTAGGAAGGGGTTTGCCCATCGTTAACGGTATCATCGTAACGTCGCCGATGGCGTAAATTTGGGGACTATTCGTCTCCATAGTGCGCCGGTCCGCCTTCACCCAGCCGGACTCAAGCTCCAATCCCGATTCCGACAGGCAGTCCGGAGGCGCGATCGGAGGAACGTAGATAAGCAGGTCAAAATCGATGATATCCCCATCCGTGAAATGAACTTGACGATTTTCAACCCTCGATATCTGGTGGGACGGGCGATATGCAATATTCTTAGATTCGACCATCGCTTGCACCGCCGCCGAAACGTTCGGTCCCGCAACGCCCATCGGCGCGGGTTCTGCGGTATGCAATTGAATATCGACCGCTTCCCGCCGGCCTCGTTTCCTAAGCGCGCTTTCGACCAGCATTGCCGCTTCATAGGGCGCGGCTGGACATTTGTACGCCGGCGCGGCGGTGAGCAGCAGAATGCGTCCGGAACGGAACGCCGCCAACGCCTCCCGCAGCTTTATAGCTCCATCCAGCGTACAGAATGTGAGCCCCTCCGCTTCCAGTCCCGGAATATTTTGAGGGGCAAACTCCGCTCCCAAAGCGATAATGATATAGTCGGCAGCGTAAGTTTTACCGGACACAACCGCGTTCCGCCGTTTTATGTCGATGTGTTCAACCTCTCCTTTTACAACCTCGATTCCTCTGCGCTGCAATCCGGACAATGGACGGCTGATCTGTCGAGGCTTGCGGTCGCCGGTCATTACCCAGAGATAGGACGCAGCCAGGCTGAATTTTTCTTTCCGATCGACGAGGACAATCCGGATCCGTTTACCAAGTTCCTTCCGAAGGCGGTTCGCAGCGGCAATCCCGCCTACGACCCCGCCGAGTATAAGTATGGTTTTCTCCAACATTAAATCCATCCTTTTTTTTTAAATCGATGACCTTATCCGCCTCAGCAGCGAGGCGGTTCATTTTATCAAAAGAGCTTAATTATTTCCCGCGGCAATCCCAATAAAAATAAAACTAACCGCCGGGATTAAATTCGCTCTGTATTTTTCGCTTATTGAAAAGCAGTTGACTCGACTGGCAGCCCCGCTTCCCTCCAATCATGCACCCCATCGGCAAGACGGTAGGCGGAATATCCTTTGTCGCGCAGCCGATTCACAGCTTCCTGAGCGAGAACGCAGTAAGGTCCCCGGCAGTAAGCGGCGATTTCGCAATTTTGTGGGATTTCTGTCAGCCTCGATTCCAATTCGGCTAATGGAATCGATTGAGCCGACGGCAAATGACCTTGACGGTATTCTTCCACAGGACGTACGTCTAAAATAATCAATTTACCTTGTTTGGATTTTTCAATCAGCGTCGCTCGGTCAACGGGATTCAGGAGCGACGGAGCGTCATAATAATCCCTCATGATGAGATCGATCTCAGCAAGACGCGTTTCGGCAAAATTGAGCATCGAACGAAAAAAGGCGCATACCTTTTCGTCAGCCAGACGGTAAAATACCCTGACTCTCTCTTTTCGAGTTTCAACCAGCCTGGCGCTGCGCAGAACCCCAAGGTGGCGTGAAGCGTTGGCGACAGTAAGGCGCGCTTCCTTCGCGAGGTCTTCCACCGAACGCTCCGCCTGACAGAGCAAATCGAGCAGTTCGAGCCTATGTGGATTGTCCAAGGCTTTGCCAATGCGGGCAAACTGTTCGTATAACTGAGATTTTACAATGCGAGCTGAAGACATTTGGCGTCTCCTATTATTATATTGAACAATTGAATATAAATTATACTCGTAAAAATATCAAGGGTTCCGTGTAAGTTCAGAGATATTGACGCGATTTCCTGAAAATAAAATGAGGCAAAATTCTAATAGTTGTTCATGAATAAAGTTTCATCACGGAACATGAAAATCGAATCCACGGTAGTGCAGGCGACCCTGCCTGCCGGTCAGCGCTTCTGTAAAGTCGAAAAGGCAGGCAGGGACGCCTGCACTACCGTGGATTTTTTATTTTCTCAGGAAATGTTAGGTCGAACAATTTTGTTCGATGCGCTCACCCCCCCCTTTAATTCCCTCCTTCAATAGCAGGGGGGGTAAATCAATAGCCCAAATAAAAAACAATGTTATCGTTGCAATCGAATCTATTATCGGTTATCGTATTGCCTGTTTCCAATGATAATCGTATATTGTCATTAAGCAAATAGTTCAAACAAACATTTCAGGACCAAGTGGCGAAAAGAAAGCAGAAAACGTTTAAAACGCAATCGGAGCAACTACCCAAGGATTCTCCAAGTAAGGAAAATGTAAAAACCCGCACCGATGAAGAAAAACAGGAAGAGAGTAAAAGGCTGACCCGAGTGTTCGTCTATTCGTTCTTTATCTTTGTAGCCTGTCTCGCCGCCGGGGGCGAATTTGCAGAGTTAGCCGATCCGGCTCCTGTCTATCCATCGGCGGCGCTGACGGAAAAGAAGCGTTTGAGCGACTATCTGCCGTCGCTGAAAGGCACTCGCGGCGATTCTGAAATCTTAATCTACCAAGGCCAAGAATCGGGGGCGGCGATGTTAGTTCTCGGCGGTACGCATCCGAACGAACCCGCTTCCAATGTAACGGCGGTATTGCTGGCGGAGAACATTCAGGTCGATAAAGGCAAGGTTATCATTATCCACCGCGCCAATGCATCGGCGTTCACGGCGACCGAACCTCAGGAAGCCTTTCCGCAGTCATACAGCATCGAGAACCGCAAGGGTCAAAAACGGGAGTTTCAGGTTGGGTCCAGATATTCGAATATACTCGATGGATGGCCTGATCCAATTGTCTATACTCATTACCCGTCGGGACAGCTTTTATCCGGAGCTGAAACGCGCAACCTGAATCGCGTTTTTCCGGGAAGACCCGATGGCACGTTAACCGAAAAAGCCGCTTATGCTATAACGGAAATCGTAAGAAAAGAGAAAGTGGACATCACGATCGATTTGCACGAGGCGGCGCCGGAATATCCGGTCATAAACGCCATAGTCGCCCATGAACGGGCAATCGATATTGCGGCTATGGCGGTCGTTGAACTGCAGATGAGAGGCGTTGAAATTCAATTAGAGGAATCGCCTCGCAATTTTCATGGGCTCAGTCACCGAGAGATCGGAGATTTTACGAACTCAAACGTCGTTTTAATGGAGACAACGGGAGCTTTGCAGGGCAGGCTTAGAGGCGAAACTGATACAGATCTGATATTGGACAGCAAGGATGCTCTCTACCATAAAGCCCATGAGTTAGGTAAACTTGCAACGCCTTTTCCTGTAGAAGGCATACCGATGGAAATTCGAGTCGGAAGACATACGGAATCGATTAAGGTCTTGACCAAGATATTCAGTGAGTTTAATCCTGGCAATCCAATTGTGTTTAGTCACATACCCGATTACCAAGATCTGTTAGCGCATGGCGTAGGATTCTATTTGCAATGATCTGTGAATCGATAGATTATCCTGTGAAACAATTGTCGGATCGTTTCGTTTAACTTTTAAATTTCATTTTTCGTTATTTAACCACAGATTCTGCAATGCGATTAGTTACGCTATTTTCATTTTTACTCCTGCTTGCAGCTTCAGCGACGGCTGAAGAAAATGCGCCGGAAACCGAGGTTTATGAGCAGCCAGCGCTGCTGACTTCTATCGGACAAGCTGCCGATGTGCTGATAATGAAAGGACTATGCGCTCGCGCCGGTCTGAAGGTCACTGAGCAAAAACTTGCGACGCCGGACAGCCTTGACGGATTCAAGAGTCTGATCCTCGTCGCAGGCGGCTCTTCAAAGGGTTTAGGCGCCGCAAAGATCGATGTGAGCGATGAGGAAGAGCGAGGCAAGAAACTGATTAAGGCTGCGAAAAAGGCAGATATTCCAGTTTTAACGTTTCATATCGGCGGTGAAGCGCGCCGGGGCGCGTTGTCCGATCCATTTAACAAATTAGCCGGAGAAGGCGCCGAAGTGATTTTAGTATCTGCGGACGGCGATACCGACAATCTTTTCAAGGAAATTGCCGAAGAAAACGAGGCGCGGTACATCCATGTCGATGGGTATATCGACGTTGTCGGCGCTTTGAAGGAATTGTACGGACTGGAGGAATGAAAAACGAGGCTGCGCTATTTAAACGCAGCCTCGTTTTTTTTGAATTTCAGAATCGTTTACTTCACAAGCGCTAACCGTTTTAGTTCAGTAAACCCATTTGTACTAACGCTCAAGATATAGATTCCAGCCGGCAGATCGACCGCATCGATGGTTGTCTGATGCACTCCCACCGGATAAATCCTGTTGGTCGTCAGTTTTCGAATCCTTCTGCCAAGCAGATCCGTTAGCGCGATTTCCACTTCATTTTGCCAAGGCATTGTGAATTCGAATGTGATCTGGCTGTTGAAAGGATTGGGATAGACGTTTGCTATCTGAAATACGGCCGGCGCTGCCTCGCCGTCCATCAGCGATTCGTCGTTATCGACCAGAATCGTTACGGTAATCGTATCCGCTAATTCACCGTCGGCAGCTACGAATCGCGGATTATGCTCGCCGGAGGATTCATAATTTATATTCCACCTGAACGTTCCCCTTCCGTTTCCGTTGTCCGTAAACTGTGCGGAATCAGGCGCATTATCCCACAGCATTTCAAGGGTTATTTCATCGTCCTCGTCGGGATCGACGGCGGTAAGTCCAAATGAAATCTCGACGCCTTCTTCAGCCTGAAAAACGCTGTCCGGATATTCGCTCCAGGATGGTGGGATGTTTGCATTTAAGGCTTCGGATACATCCAGTAAGAGGAGGCTGCTTCCATCGGGTATGTATAAGCCATGATTAGCCGCAGGTTCAAATGCAAATCCAGGAGTGTCGTAGTAGCCGACCAAATGCGGATCTCGCGGATAATGGATATTAAAAATATACAGACCTCGCTTGCCCGCGCCAACATACATGTAATTACTGTAAACTGCTACTTCAATAGCGTTCTGCAAATGTAGGAAACTAACTAAATTGGGAGATTCAGGATCTGTAACATCAATTATATGAATTCCCGGATGATTAGCGCTATTATCCTCAACAAGAAACGCGTGATCTCTATATTTTCTCACTGATATGGCATTTCCTTCGATTTCGTAATGACCTATCTCAATTGGATCTTCTAAATTTGAAATGTCAATTATTCGGAGTCCATCATTGCCGTCAGACAAATAAGCAAATTGACCTGAAACAGAAATGTCATTTGCGCCCCATGCTTCGGAATTTGTAGGAAAATGTCCAAGTAGAACAGGTTCCAATCTGTTTGACACATCGATTATTTTTAATCCTCCGTTTCTTCCATCAGCAATAAATGCAAGAGTATCTTCCACCTGAACTTTCATTGCGTTGTTTGTATTTAGTATGCCAATTTCTTGTCCAGAGGATATTTGAAAACCTTCTTCACCACAGCCAAGATAATGAACCCATGGTGGATAGTATCGTGACTTAATTGATTTGATTTTCGAATTATATGGACGAAATCTTGGAGAAGGTATCAAACTGTCAGGCAAAATGGATACTTGATAAAAACCCTCAACGTTATTGGCTAAATATCCCCACCATTGATTACTTCTACTAAACTCAACTGCCCAACCATCATTTGTATTTAAGACATTTCTTTCTTCAGGTGTATCCCTTTCTTCAGTATTTACTAAAACCACCCCACCTTCATACCCCGCCACAAAAGCAATATCGTCAACAACCTCAATTCCATAAGCCCTCGACGTCACCGGCAGAAATCCCACTCCCTCAGGTTCAGCCGGATCGGATACGTCCACAATCCTCATTCCGCTGCCGCCGTCGCCGATATAGGCATGGGCGCTATCTGCCGTTACATAATATGCATAACCCGGCGTATCGAAAGATCCAACCTCCTGCGGATTGTTGCGCGTTGAAATATCGACAATCCTTAAGCCGCCTTCTCTGCCATCGGCGATGTAAGCCAAGTTTTCATGGATTTCTACGGAATAACAATCCCCGGGGGTGTCGAAAACGCCCACCTGCTGTGGTTGTTCAGGGCTGGAAATATCGATTATTCTAAGACCGGCTGCGCCGTTTGCAAAATATGCATAATTGCCTGCAACATAAACGTCGTTAGCCATGCCTTCCGTTTCCAATCTGCTGCTGATAGAAGGTTCTTCCGGATTCGATATATTTACGATAACTAATCCACCGTTCATTCCATTTGCAATATAAGCGTACTCTCCAAGAACAAAAAGTCCTTCTGCAGAACCTTCCGTAGAAATGGATGAAACAAGATTCGGATTTGCCGGGTCCGACACGTCAACGATTAAAAGTCCGCCCAATCTGTCTGCCAAATAGGCATAACTGCCTTCCGCATCGAGAGCCAAATCTCTTGTCTCATCCGGATTGAAGTCATAGTATCCGGTAATGTACAAACTGTCGAGATTGGATTTGTTCACAATCTGCAATCCGGAAATCGCGGTCGCTAAGTAGATGTAGTCGCCTCGTACCTCGAGATTGTAAACTTTATCCCACTGATTCAGAACGCGATCGACCAGTTCAACTCCAAAATTTTCCAAAGCAAAACAGGATGAAGAAACGGCGATTATTAAAACTAAAATTAGAATAAAACTATTTAACCGCATTTTTTGTCTCCTTAAAATCCGAAAAACTTGTTGGACTTTATCCAAAACTGCACTTGATCGAAATTGGCCGGGCAAATCTAAGATGTGATCGATTGACGTGCATTCTAACCTTGTAATATTAAATTATATTTTACTGAAATCAAGCAATCTGGGAGATATTTAGATATTTTTTTAAGTCTATTCAACTTAAAAGTACAGAAATGCTTCATTACTACTACGTACATAAAATAGCTGTCATCTCTATGAATCTGATGGAAGGCGAATATTAGAGAAATATCCAGCATTATGTAAGATGTGAGGAGATTGCTTAGTCTGCTAAAGGCAGACTCGCAATGACACTTTTTGCTGCACGCAGTAATAAGAGAAGGGATTTTGTGAAGAATTTTGCCTGCAGGGGCGATATTTCACAATGCACCCCTGCAGGATGGTTGGCAACAGCTATTTTATCAGAGAGATTTTCGCGATCTTAACTTGTTCTCTTGACTGCATTTTCAAGATATAAGCGCCGGCGGGCAATTCGGCGGCGTTGATTGAAATGCTGTGATTGCCGGCTCCATACCATTGCCTTGCACTGTTCAGCGTAGCGCCAAGAGGATCGACGATGGAAATATCGACTCGGTCGTTCCAAGGAAGGCTAAATTCAACCGATATCTGATGGTTGAACGGATTGGGATAAACGTTAGTCAACGTAAATTTATCCGGGACAACTTCCAGATTGGGGGCGCTGACATTCATTATGCGAATATTGACGGTAATCTTATCCATTAGTTCGCCGTCGCTCACAACGAACTGCGGACTGTATTCGCCATCCGAATCGAAATCGGTTATCCACATAAAATGACCTGTGCCGTCTTCGTTGTCAGTAAATTCTGCCGCTTCCGGCAAATTGTCGGAGTTCATTATCAGCGTGAGATCGTCTTCGTCGGGGTCCTCGGCTGAAATAATAAACTCTACCGTGTCCCCTTCTTCAGCTTCAATAGTTTCCTCAGGATAAATTTCCCACTGCGGCGCGGAGTTGGCTGAAAGCGCTTCGGAACAATCATAGACGATAAAACTGCTGCCGTCGGGATGATAGGCTAAATCGCCGGCTGCCGCCGGCGCATAAGCGTAACCCGGGGAATTGTAGAAACCGACAACTTCGATGTTCTCCGGGTCGGAAACGTCCAAAATCTGCCAGCCGTCCCCGCCTAAGCCTAAATAAGCGTAATTGCCGCTGATTTTAACGTCTTCAGCGCTCTTCGGTTCGACTGAATGGAATCCCAATTCCTGCATATTTACCGGATTAGATACGTCGAATATGTGCAGACCGCTGTGATCGCCGCGGTAGTCTTCGACCACATAAGCAACGTCTCCGTTCACATCGACGGAAATCGCTTCGCCCGCCATGCCGTAAACGCCAAGTCCTCGTGGATTGTTAGGATTAGAGACGTCGATAGTTCTGAATCCGTCGTCTCCATCGGTAAAATAAGCGATGTTGCCTCGAACCTGAACATTATTGCCGCCATAGGCGCCGGGGCGGGTTTCGAAATTGCCCAATGCGCGGATATTGTTCGGATCGGCTACGTTCAGCATCAATAAGCCTCCGTTCCTGCCATCGGCGATATAGGCTGTGTTCCCCGCAACATAAACGTCCATCGCGTATTGCGTATCATAGCTTCCGAGCAGTTCGGGGGTCGACGGATCCTGAATATCAAGGATCGCCAGCCCATCATAGGTAAGAGCTAAATATGCCCGGTTTCCGCTGATAAAGACGCCGTAAACCGGTGAATCCGTCGAATAATTGGCTAATGAATCCGGATTTTCGGGATCGGAAATATCGACGATTTTCAGTCCGCCGCCGCTGTTGGCGACATAAGCGACGTCGCCTTCGATTACGGCTTCGCGCAGCCACCAGTCGGGCGTTCCCCACATCCCGACCTGTTCGGGATTCTCTGGATCGGAAACGTCGCCGATAATTAGACCTGATCGAAAACCCGCAACATACGCGACATTTTCATCCACTACAACGCCGTAAGCGCGGTCGGGAACGTCCATAGCGCCAAGACCGAAAGGATCGTTGGGATTGGAAATATCGACGATTCGCAGTCCGCTGCCGCCGTCGCCGATGTAAGCATAATCGCCGGCGACGGTTAGACCGTTGGCATAGCCGGGAGTGTCGTAAGTTCCGACTTCACGCGGATTTCTTGGATTAAAAATATCGATCACTCGCAGTCCGCCGTCCCTGCCGTCGGCGATATAGGCATAGTTCCCTTGCAGCGAAATCATATTGCAGTAACCTGGCGTCTCTATGCTGCTGACCTGATTGGGATTTGCAGGATCGGACACGTCGATGATCCTCAGTCCCGCAGGCGAACTGTCGCAGAAATATAAAAAGTCTCCGGAGACTTTTACATCCGCGCTGTATCCTTCGGATTCTAAATTAGCAACCAGTTCAGGCTCTTCGGGATTCGAAACATCGACGATGGCGACGCCCCTGTTCCTGCCGTTTGCGAGATAAACATAGTCGCCACTCATGTCGATTCCCTGCGGATAGCCGTTAGTATTGAGCGAGGCTGTCAACTCGATGTTGTCCGGATCGGAGACGTTAAAAACCATTAAGCCGCCGAGTCCATCCGCAACATACGCATACTCGCCGTTTTCATCGACGACAACGTCGGCGGAAGATCCGCGATTATCTTCATAATAATCCGTCAAAACCGGATTTTCCGGATCGGAAACGTCGAAAACATGCAGTCCCGACTGGGAAGTTGCCAGATAAACATAATCGCCGTGCTTCGCCACATCCAGCGACTGCCCTAGCTGATGGAAAACCCTCCCGATCATTTCAATTCCGAAGTTGTCCTGAGCAAATCCCGGAATCGAAACTAAAATTAAAGCCATGAAAACAAAAGAAATCAATTTAGATTTCATGTTCAGTCCTTTCTTTTATCTTTGTTTTACTTTCCAACTTGAAAAAAAGAATTTAAAACCTGAATATCAAGATAGTATTAACGAATCGAATGAATCCTCCGGGAAAACTGCTTTTTTCTATTCATTTTTCACCAAAAGGCTGGATCTTCCCATGGGATGTTATTACTGCGTGCATAAAATAGCCGCCATCTCCAGGAATCTGATGGAATGTGGATATTAAAGCAATGTCCTGCATTATTAAGACGTCAGGAGATTGCTTCGTCTGCTAAAGGCAGACTCGCAATGACACTTTTTACTGCACGTAGTAAAAACGCCTTTTGATAATTATTCTCCTCTTCCAGAGTCTCCGAAAACATAATACGAGAGCTTTCAGACGCCCTCGTCTGAAAGCATAAGCGCTCCTTTATGCGAAACCTCAGCTTGCAGACGAGGGCGTCTGCAAGCATAAGCGCTCCTTTATGCAAAGCCTCAGCTTGCAGACGAGGGCGTCTGCAAGCATAAGCGCTCCTTTATGCGAAACCTAAGCTTGCAGACGAGGGCGTCTGCAAGCATAAGCGCTCCTTTATGCAAAGCCTCAGCTTGCAGACGAGGGCGTCTGCAAGCATAAGCGCTCCTTTATGCAAAGCC
>CAZWOY010000022.1:8373-19622 GCA_964635255.1 uncultured bacterium | reverse complement strand
AGCTTTATACTAGTTTGAGAATGAGAGCTTTATACTAGTTTGAGAATGAGAGCTTGCAGACGAGGGCGTCTGCAAGCTCTTCACGCTCTTCACACTTATCGAGAAGCGTACAAAACGATTTTCGCTGCGGTCCTTAAGCTTTAGCGCCGCAAGTTTTAGCGCCGCATTGATTTTTGCAATCGCTACTTAAACGTAATGACGGTCTCAATCGTCATTATTTTGTTCGGTTCGCCGTTATGGTAAATCGTCTTGTTATCGTAAACCAGCATGACGCCTTTGCCCATCGAAGCGCCTATGCGATATCCGATGACAGTTCCGTCGGATTCCGTACTGAAGATTTTGTCGGCTTTGGGCTGCCGGAAATATCCCTGCGCTAAGTCGATTTTCGGCACATATTCCGTGTTAAGCGTGCCTAACGCATAGAACGATTGGTTTGGGATAGCGTCGTCATCATACATCATGTTTTCATAAGCGGCAAATACATCGACAACGTTGAACAAATAAGCGCCAGCAGAGGCATAAAAACCGTTGGCGGATGGGATTCCGGCTAATTTTTCCTCTTTTGTGACGTAATCGCCTTCGGTTTCGTTTGGGTTTATGGCGTCCGGTTCCCAGGTTACTCGTTCGACTTCGTAAGAAAATCCAAAGAATTCCGATTCAAATTCTTTCTGGAAAATTCTGTATTCTGCGCTGGCTCTAAATGGTCCCATTCGCCATAATACACCCGGAACGGTGAATCCTGATCCGTAATCGGCTATCTGAGCTCCCTGAGCGTAAGCCCAAATACTCATGATCTTGTTTCTCAGCAGCGGCATTCCCACATCGATCCCCATCTCGGTAACCGGTTCGTCGAGTTCGGTTATGTTCTTGGGCGGATTGTAAATATCCGGGAACTCGCCTCGCTCGATTAATGCCCGTGTGTATATTTCACTGTATCCAGACAATGATTTAATCGATTCGATTTCGCTGCCGTCGTTCTTGCCGGGGAACATGTCATGATTATCCGGAATGCCGTCATCGTCCTCATCCTTGGCGCCCAAATATTGATTCCCGTCGTGAACGATTGTCGCTCCGACAACGACCGGCAGACCGAATTTTAATTCATAGCTCAATCTTGCCGCCACCAGTCCCGGTGAATCGATTTCGCGGAAATTGTTCAACAAGGCTTCCGTTTTAACTTTGCCGGCGTTGACCTCCGTTTGCATGCCGATTCTGCGTACCTGCGGCCATTCGATAGCGTTCGTGTAACGGTTCATGATTAAGCCGTATCCCAGCGTTGTCGGGGCGAGCGATCCCACTCTCACAAACAGCGGCTGTCCGGGTTTGCCATAGCGGATGTAGTAGATTTTCTCGATTATATCCGCCGCTTCATCCCAGTCTTCTTCCCGCAGGTTGCCTTCAGCATCGAAATAAAAAGACAGATCAAGACCGACGCCAAATTTCCAGATGGGGATATCGGGACGCAGACTGAAAAACTGATATGATTTGCCATTGATGATCGTAGCCCCCATAGCCCCGTTCATCGAAAATCCCCCACCGTCCTTTTCGGTTCCGGTGGTGATTTTGGGAACGTCGGTTCCGGTGGGAAGATCCTCTCCATCTTGCGCGATAGCCATTCCTGAGTGAAAAATAACCAATGAGAATATCAAAGCCAGGATCAACCTAAAACTGCATAGCTTCATAAATGACTCCTTTTGTATTAAAAAGATGTTTTTTCTGCATTTGTTTTCCTCAGTCTATCGAAACCGGAAAAAATACAGACGATGTTCCTGCGAATTTTTCGATTCCTCAGCTATCTTAATTCTGAGGCGCTTCACAAAATCACCGTATAATTATTTCAACAATACAACTTTCCTGCTAACGACGCCTCCCGAATGAACCGCCTGCAAAGCGTAACTTCCCGCCGGCATGCTGAATGCAGTCCAAGTCAAATTGTGCGTCCCCGCCTCATAGTTTTTATCGGTCAGCGAATCAACTTTTCTGCCGTGTGAGTCGTAAACGTCGATTTTTAGCCGGTTCGTAGTTTTTATGGTGAATTCGACGTTTAGATGATCGTTGAATGGATTGGGATAAAGCGAGCTCAATTCAAACGATCCGGGAGCTAAAACTTCGCCCGGTCTGGTCGGCGAAACGATCAGCTCTTCGCCTTCGTAAACGTCCCAGCGCATATTGACTGGAATATCGTAATAGCGGTCGGTTTCACCGCCCATCCATTTTACGATAAGCGAATCGACTTTGCCGGCTTCGCCTAAACCATAGTGAAGCGTCATCGAGTTTTGAGAGCCTTCCGCGCCGGCGCCGCCCTCGACCTGGCGCAAATACTGCCGGTCATCGACATAGACGAACGCCTGTGAGCCGAACGCGAACCGGTTGACGGTTTGGCTGGTTCCGTGCAGTACAAACTCAACCCAGTCGCCTTCGCTGCCGGTGTTTTCGTAAAAACCGCCGTTGCCGATGGCTAGGTCCAAATCCCCGTCATGATCCCAGTCGCACCAGGTTACGCCGTTGGAATTGTAACAATTTGCGTGAAATCCGGTTTCGTAGTTTACGTTCTCGAACGTCTCGCCGTCCTGAGCGCTGCGGTACATGAACGGCTGCCTGCCGTCATAGACGGAAGAGATAAATACGTCGAGCCAGCCATCGTTGTCGTAGTCGCCCCAAGCCGGGCAGAAGACGGTCTCGCAGTACTTAATGCCGGATTCGGCTTGGATATCCTCGAATGTGTAATCCGGCGCGCCGGAATTGCGGCAGAGCATAACTATGTCCTGCCAGGGAAGCCCCCAGGGGTGCGCGAAATTGCCTACGATGAGGTCGAAATCGCCGTCGTTGTCGAAATCCGCCCAGGATGAACCTATGGTATGACCGTAAGCCCCCTGGTTAAGATAGCCTCTAACGCCCCGCTCGGCTGCTTCGTCGTTAAATTCATGGTTTTCGCCGCCTTCGTTGACAAACAGAAAATTTGGATGCAGACGATAGTTAGACAAATAGAAATCCAGGTCGTCGTCCATGTCGAAATCGCACCAGGCGACCGATCTTCCATAATAAGTCCTGCGAGCGATTTCCTGTGGAGTATAGTCGAGGAATAGGGTAAATTCATCGCTGTAAATGTAAAAATGATCGCGGAAATATTGAGGATTGCCATCGTTCCAATATTCCGAGTTGGCGATATACAGGTCTAAAAATCCATCGCCGTTAGCGTCTCCCCAGCCGCAAGCGCCGGTCGGATTGTTGCCATGTTCAAAGAAAAATTCTTCATTGGCGTTGTAAAACGTTCCATCGCCGTTATTGCGGAAAATTATTTCCTGCCGTTCGGAGTTGCTGGTAAAGGCTATAAAATCCAGCCAGCCGTCATTGTCGAAGTCGCCCCAGGTTCCGCCGTGGGAGGGGTTTCCATCGGTAATGCCGGCTTGTTCGGAAACGTTGTCGAATGTCCCGTCGCCGTTGTTGCGATACAGAGTCCGACCGTTGACGAGGAAATCTTCCCAGCCGTCATTGTCGAAGTCGCCCCATGCCGACCTGCCGATCCCGCCGATCCCGGCTTCTTCCGACACATCCCGGAATATAAACTGTTCGCGCTCGTCGAAGTATTCGACAACCGCGCGCACCATGTAATTGCCGTTTATCGTATGCCACAGTTCTCTGCGCAGTCCGTTGTTGTAAGTCCAAAGATGGCTGCGCTGTTCGAAATCCTCGTCGGAATCGTCGATCAACAAGACAGGACCGCCTTCGCGGCATACATGTCCGACCTGGAAATCCTCAGGCGGATCGAAAACAAGACCGAATTCAGTCATATCGATTTCGACCCACTCATTTTGCTCTTCGATATCGATTGTAAACGGTTCGATTAAATCGTTATCCTGATCCGGTTCGTGAGCGCCGTTGTCGCCCCAGACGTGCAGTTCGAATTCGCCGGTCTGATCGACCATGATCTTTACGGACAGGAGCGAGCAGGGATGCAGCGGCGTAAAACAGACGCCTTCCAGGTTGTCTTCGGTCAGGTCCTGAAATCTGAACCTGCCGTTGCCGTTGTCATAAGCAAGTTCTACCGGATCCGCGATCAGAAAACCTGCAAACAGCAAAATGAATAGAACGGAGAAAAACGAAACAAATCTCATCTTGACTCCTCTGTATTTTAAGGTTAACAAATTACTGGGAAAATAACGTTCCGTGCGCAATCATGCCAACGAAGCAAAATCCGCGATCATCCTAAGCATCTGTGTCATCCGGGTTTCTATTTCTGGTAAAATAGAATCTTGGCGCTATCACATTGAGTGCGCGCTTCAGCGCGTACCGGGCGCTCCATGCGCGCTGAAGCGCGCACTCAATGTGATAATGCCAAGATTCTATTTTCCCAGTATTTGCCACCCCACCCCTAATTCCCATGCCTTACAATCTCGCCCTGAATAACGTAAATAACGTTTTCTGCAATATTGGTTACTAAATCCGATATCCGTTCAATCTGACGCGAAATAGTTAAATGAGCGATAAGTGAAGAAACTGCGTCGGGCTCCTTAGGTAAATTTTCTTCAACATAATGAAACATTTGTCTGTGCATCGCGTCGATGGTATCATCTGCATCTATTACGTGCCGGGCTAATTGAGCGTCGAGATTAATAAAGGAATCTATGGCGTTTTTCAACATCTCCTGCGAGATAGCCACGCATTTAAAAATCCGTTCCGGCACTTTAAACTTGCTGTCCGCGCCAAGGTGCATTATACGCTTGGCTAAATTCGCGACGTTATCGGCTATCCTTTCAAGGTCGTTATTGATTTTTATTATTGAAACCACTATCCGCAAATCTATCGCTACCGGTTGATGAAGAGCCAGAATTTTCAGACATTCTTCTTCAATTTGGACCTCCATTTTATCGATTGTCTCATCATATTCGTAAATATCCCGCGCCGCTTCATAGTTAACATCCTTTAGCGCCTGTATTGCCCGGCTAAGCGAGTTTTCAACTTCTGAACTCAGCAGCAGCAGTTTTTTCTTTAGATTATCGATCTCTCGCTGTAAATGTATGTTCATCTAAAACCTTTTTTTCGAAAAAAACCTAACTTTACTATTTTTAATATACTGAGAATTGCCTCATTATCCAAATCGACCGGTTATATAGTCCTCGGTCTGTTTGTATTTGGGATTCGTAAATAATTGATTCGTCGAACCGAATTCAACAAGTTTACCATGGTAGAAAAATGCCGTAAAATCCGAAACTCTGGCGGCTTGCTGCATTGAATGCGTAACAATTACGATTGTGTAGTTTTCTTTCAATTTCAACATCAATTCCTCGATCTTTGTCGTAGCAATCGGATCTATGGCTGAACATGGTTCATCCATCAATATAACCTGGGGTTCTATTGCAATCGCCCGTGCAATGCACAGCCGCTGCTGCTGCCCCCCGGATAAGGCTGTTCCCGAATCGTTTAATTTATCCTTTACTTCGTCCCACAGCGCCACGCGTTTTAAAGCGTCTTCAACTCGACCGGCAAGTTCGGTTCCCCTGACCTTGGTATTTATTCTTAAGCCATAAGCGATATTGTCGAAAACCGACATCGGAAACGGACTGGGTTTCTGGAAGATCATGCCTATGCGCCGGCGAAGCAGCGTCAAATCGACTGTAGGCAAAAGAATGTTTTCATTATTAAACCAGATCTCGCCCTTCGCCACCTGGTCGCGATACAATTCGTAAATCCGGTTATAGGTTCGAATATGAGTCGATTTCCCACAACCGGAAGGCCCGATTATCGCGGTAATTTTTTTATCGTAGATGCTTATATTATTATCATACAGCGCTTGATTGCCGCCGTAAAAGAAATCCAGGCTCTTAACCGAAATTTTTACGTCCAATTTCGCAGTATCGAATTCCGCCTTTTTATTCTGCGATCGTTCCTGGATAACCTTTGGCTGATTCGAAAAAACATCGCTGGTTTGATTTTCGATCACTATTTCCTGTCCTGATGTTGAATGAACGCCCTGGCGACGATTGTCAATAACAATATAGCCGCCATTATCAATAATGAAGCTCCCCACGCCTGCGCCTGCCAATCCGAGTAGGGCGACATCGCATAATTGAAAATCGTAACCGTCAGGTTAGACGTCGGTTCGTTCAAGCCCTGGAACCAATAAGGACTGTTAAGCGCGGTAAATAAAAGAGGCGCCGTTTCACCGCTGACTCTCGCCACCGATAAAAGAATACCGGTTAATAAGCCGTTTTTGGCTTCCCGAAAGACAATATTTAACGTAACCTGCCAGCGCGCCGCTCCCAACGCCAATGCGGATTCGCGCAAAGAATTTGGAACAAGACTAAGAATATCCTCTGAAGTCCTGACAACCACCGGCAGCATAATTACCGCCAAAGCCGCCGCCCCGGCGTAGCCGGAAAATGTCTTTGCAGGCGCGACAATCAATGCATAAATAAAGACGCCGACGATAATGGAAGGAATTCCGACAAGTACGTTCGTAACAAACCTGATTGCGTTTGCGTAACGGGATCCTTTCCCGAATTCCGCTAAATACACTCCGGCAAAAATACCCAAAGGCACGGCTATGACTGCGGCGAGAACGGTCATGATAAAAGTGCCGGTGATCGCGTTTACCAGCCCTCCGCCCTCGATGCCGGGCGGCGTCGGCAACTTCGTGAAAAAGTCAATATTCAAAGCCGTTATACCGTTACTGATAACGGTAAACAATATCCAAACCAACGCCGCCAAACCAAGGACGCCACTGAAGGTTGAAATTATCTTTACAATAATGTCTTTTATTTTTCTAATTCTCAAAGATTTTTCAACCATCATTTACCCGCTTTTGGTTTTAGCAGCCGTTTCAGCCATAGTTGCGCCAAGATCTGAAAAACTACCGTTATTAGAAATAAAACCAAACCTAACGCAACTAAAGAGCTTAGATAAATCGGATCGTCAGCTTCGGTAAACTCATTTGCCAGAGTCGAAGCGATAGAGTTGCCGCTTTCAAACAGCGAAGCGGAGACCTTGTGGTTGTTTCCGATAACGAATGTAACCGCCATTGTTTCTCCCAAAGCTCGACCCAATCCTAAAAAACCGGCGCCAATTAAACCATGCAGCGCATAACGCAAAGTTACGGCTTTAGTAACCTCCCAATTAGTCGCGCCCAGTCCGTAAGCCGATTCTTTTAGAACCGCGGGAACCATCCTGAAAACGTCGCGCGCTACAGAACTGATAAAAGGAAGTATCATTAACGCCAGTATAATTCCGGCGGTTAACATTCCTATTCCCATCGGCGGTCCTTGAAAAAAAGGAAGAAATCCGAAGTTATCGCCTAAGAAAGGTTGAATGTAATTGGACATAAAGGGCGCAAACACAAACAAACCCCACATGCCGTAGATTATGCTTGGGATGGCGGCGAGCAATTCAATTGCGCCGCCGAAAAACGCCGACAGTTTAGGAGGAGCCAATTCCACTAAAAACAGAGCGATGACTAATCCCATCGGCGCTGCAATGACCATGGCTATCAGCGTCGATACTGCAGTTCCATAGATACTGCTTAAGGCGCCAAATTCCTGGGTTACCGGATTCCATTTCTCCGAGACTAAAAATCCAAAACCGAATTCTTTAATCGCAAGACTGGAATGAGAAATCAGCGTAAAGAGCAAACCAAACATTAACACCGGTATGGCGGCAGCGCAAAATAGCGTTATCCACTGAAAAAAATAATCCTGCAGTTGAAGATTAGATTTGGCTTTAACAGCTTTTATCAAGAGTCAACTCAATCGGTGTAAAATTAATGCGCCTTACTACTTCCAGATTCGATTGCCGTCGTGGGTGATTTTTTCTTTCCAGGCTTTCTGTACAATTTCAACCACGCTATTCGGAATCGGAATATAATCCAATTTTGAAGCAATATCATCGCCATGATCGTAGCACCAGTCGAAGAAATTAAGTATTCGTTTGGTTTGTTCGGCGTCTTCCTGACTTTTATGCATAATAATAAAGGAAGCGCCCGTAATTGGCCAGGAACTTTCACCGGGTTGATTTACAAGCACAACATAAAAACCTTCTGACTTCTCCCAGCCGGCTCCCTCTGTTGCAGCCATGAATGTCTCATGGGTGGGGGGCACATAGTTGCCGGCAGCATTTTCAAGAAGCGTATAAGCCAGTTTATTCTGAAGGGCGTAGGCAAACTCCACATAGCCTATCCCGCCGTTTACGCGCTGTACATAAGCGGCGACGCCTTCGTTTCCCTTCCCGCCTATGCCTGTAGGCCACTCGACAGCCTTCGCCGCGCCGACCTGTTCCTTCCATCGATCTGAAATACCGGCAAGATATTTAGTAAAAATCCAGGTCGTACCCGAACCGTCGGCTCGACGAACCACCGTTATGGCTCTTTTCGGCAGGTTTAAATCCGGATTCAACGCCTGAATTGCGGCGTCATTCCATTTCGTAATTGTTCCGAGAAAAATATTCGCTAAGACTTCGCCGCTTAGTTTTAAATCACCCGCCTTTATTCCCTTAATATTCACAACCGGCGCCACGCCGCCAGTCACCATCGGGAATTGAATCAGTCCGTGTTTATTCAATTCTTCAGCCTCCATCGGCGCATCTGAGGCTCCGAAATCGACGGTTTTTGCTTTAATCTGCTGAATGCCGCCGCCGGATCCGATTGACTGGTAGTTCAGTTTAACTCCCGTTATCTGATTATATTTATACGCCCACTGTGAATAAACGGGATAGGGAAAACTTGCGCCGGCGCCGTTTATTACATCTTTCGCATTTACGCTGATAAACGCAAACAGCAGAAAGAGGCATATTGCAAAAATTGTAGTATTTCTTTTTTTCAATTTAACGCTCCCTGTCTTCGAAGTTGCCGTTTTAAATCCGTAATTCAGAAGATTCCCAACCATAGATGCATCCGTTGCCTCAGTTTACAGTCAAATTCCTCAGCATATCTTTTTAATAAAAGGACTGTTCTTTAAGATAATGTGAATATAAAGCGGTTTTTCCTTTGGACGAATATTGATGGTAAAAATATGCAAAATCAAGTATTAATTCTAAATTCTAATATTTTAACACGATAACAATTGATAATCCATAAAATCTAATAAAATATTCTCATTCTACAATTAAGTAATATGCAAACTTATAATTTGGCATTAATAGTATTAAACTATTGTTAGATTTTTGTTAAAATCTCATTAAGCTCAAAATAGAATCGCTTTTTGTGAAAATTTTTGCATAGGAGACAGATATGGCAAGCGTACTGACGCTATTCAGCAAATCGCCGTTCGAGCCTTTGTACAAGCACCGGGATAAAGCGAGAGAATGCGTCGATTTTTTAAAGCCATTATTCGAAGCGGTTTTTTCAGGCGACGACGAGGCTCAGGTAAGGATTACGGATGCGATCAGCAAGTCGGAACGAGAAGCCGACCTGCTGAAGGTTGAAATTCGAAGAATTTTACCGAAAGGAATATTTCTGCCCGTAAATCGGGAAGATCTGCTGCGTTACCTGAAGATTCAGGACAATATAGCCGACACGGTTGAAGACATAACGGTTTTACTAAGCATGAAGGAGCTTTCCGCGCCGGTCGGGCTGGTCGAACAAACGATGGATTTTATCGATTGCGTTCTGGATGTTTGCGACTTGGCGGATAACGCGACAAACCATTTAAAACCCTTAGTAGCAGCGGGCTTTAAAGGCGATGACGTAAGTTATGTAATCAACCTTGCCGAACAAACCGAATTGGCTGAACGAAAAGCCGACGTTAAAAGCCTCGAATTGGCGAGAACCCTTTTTAAATTCGAGGATGAGATGAAAGCGACCGATATTTTTATCTGGTTTAAAATATTCGATCTCATCGGCAAAATAGCCGATCACGCGGAAAAAACAGGCGAATGGCTTAGGAATATGGTAACGCGCTAACAAGGTAGATTTAATGGTTGAGATATCATTTACTTTTCTGCTCTCGGCAATACTAATCAGTTTCTATACATCGTTTATGGGGGGAGCCAACGATTTTGCCAACTCGTTTGGCACATCGATCGGTTCAGGTGCGATTACAATCAGAATCGCGGTTTATATTGCAATTTTTGCCAGTCTGTTTGGAGCCGTTTTTGTCGGCGGTCATGTAACGGATACAGTTAGGAAGGGTATTATCGACGTCGCTTTATTTTCCGAAAAACCGGAAATACTCGTATATGGATTGTTTGCATCATTGATTGGATCCGGTCTATTTCTGCATATCGCCACTTATTTTGGATTGCCTGTTTCGACGACGCATGCAATTGTGGGCGCGATTGTCGGTTTCGGAATTATCGGAAGCGGTTTCTTTTCAATAAGATGGAGCAACCTGGGCGCGATTGCCTTAAGCTGGGTTTTATCGCCAATTGGCGGCGGTTTATTAGCTTATATGACGTTTAAAATTATCCAAGTGAGGATTCTAAGAAGACAAAATCCACTCAAAAGGGCAATACGCCATATACCAATTTTTGTTTTCGTAACCGTAGTGGTTGTGGTTCTGGCGATGATATACAAAGGTTTAAAAAATCTGCACTTAAATTTTTTGCTTCACGAATCCTTACTCATCGCATTGTTATTTGGAACCTTGGTGAGTCTAATAGTCAGAATAAAAACAAAAAGGACAAATGTCGATATACCTAAAAAACAACAAATCGATGCGGTTGAATCGCTTTTTAAATACTTGCAGATATTTACCGCTGGATACGTTGCATTTGCTCACGGCTCTAACGACGTCGCAAACGGAATCGGACCGCTCGCCGGTATCTGGACGATTTATACGAATGGAATTGTCGGTTTGAAAGCGCAGGTTCCGATATGGATTTTAGTGCTGGGCGGTACGGGAATCGTATCCGGATTGGCGATTTTTGGCAGCAGGGTTATCAAAACCATCGGTGAAAAAATAACCGCAGTTACTCCAACAAGAGGTTTCGCCGCAGAATTTGGCGCTGCGACCATTGTGTTGACTTTTTCCAAATTAGGCATGCCCGTATCCACCACTCATACATTAGTCGGAGCGGTCATCGGCGTCGGACTTGCACGAGGAATCGGCGCTTTGGATCTGCGGATAGTCGGCAGGATCTTCATGTCGTGGATTATAACTATTCCCATCGCCGCCGGCGCGACCGCTCTTACATTTTATGTGATGAAGTCGTTATTTCTAAGTTAAGTATGCATTCCCACGCTGGAGCGTGGGAACGAGGTGGTAAGAGCTTGCAGACGCCCTCGTGCTTGCAGACGCCCTCGTGCTTGCAGACGCCCTCGT
>CAZWOY010000022.1:2564-8273 GCA_964635255.1 uncultured bacterium | reverse complement strand
GTGCTTGCAGACGCCCTCGTCTGCAAGTTTAGGTCCATCTTGTCATTGTCCAGCGTCAAATTGCAGATCAGCTTGCAGACCGGCTTGCAGATCAGCTTGCAGACCGGCTTGCAGATCAGCTTGCAGACCGGCTTGCAAACCAGCTTGCAGACCAGCTTGCAAACCAGCTTGCAGACCGGCTTGCAAACCAGCTTGCAGACGAGGGCGTCTGCAAGCTCTCTAACGCCCATTTTCTAACAGTCTGGGAAGCTTAAAACGAAATACGCTGCCTTTCCCAATTTCGCTTTCCACTTCCGCCAGACCTTTGTGAATTAAAGCGATATGTTTTACTATCGCCAGCCCCAGTCCCGAACCGCCGCGCTGGCGATCTCTATCCTTATCGACTCTATAAAACCTCTCAAATAAGCGTGGAAGGTGTTTCTCAGCTATCCCGCATCCGAAATCTTCCACCTTAATGACATGATACTCTTTTTCCTTTTCTATATCGACGATCACCTCGCTTCCCGCTTCGTTGTAATTAATTGCATTATCGATAAAGTTTACGACCGCTCTCTCAAGGAGCGAAGCATTGGCAATCCCTGTAAAGCGCTTGCCGCTGAATTCGGAAATAATCCTGATTTCCCTGTTTCCGGCTTTTTCAGAACAGGCTTCGACCGCTCTTTCCAGCACTGTACACAAATCGATTTCAGACATTTTTATCTGCTTCTTCTCAACATCCTGCTCAATTTTCGCCAGATTCAAAAGATCTTCAATAATGAGATTCAAACGGTTGATATGATCGGACACAATCGAGAGAAACTTTTTTGAGGTTTTTTCTTCCAGCCCGCCTTCCAGCAAGGTTTCAACGAAACCCTTAATCGTTGTCAAAGGCGTTCTTAATTCGTGGGAAACATTCGCGGCAAAGTCTTTTCTTATGCGTTCTAATTTGCTAATTTGCGTAATATCGTTCATTACGAGCAGCACTCCGATTCGCCGGTTGTTCTCATCGAACAGCAGACTGCCGTGAACCCTTAGCTTCCTGTTATTCTCATCGATAATAATCTCTTTATCGGTATTCTCGCTGAGATTAAGAATTTCAATCACAAATCGCTGTAAATCCGGATTGCGGATAACTTCATGCAGCATTTTCCCGTGATCGCGCCGCTCTTCTACGCTGATTAGTTTTGTAATAGCTCGGTTGGTTTTAAGTATTCGCGCCTCATTGTCTATAGCTATTACTCCTTCGACCATGCTGGATAAAACAGCTCCAAGTTCATTTCGCTGCTTTGTGATTGTTCGAATCCGCTGATCGAGCTGAATTGCCATCTGGTTTAAAGACAAGGATAGTTTGTTTAATTCCTCGACTTTATATTCGGGAAGCCGGTGTGAAAGTTCGCCTGAGCTGAACCGTTCGGCGCCGGATTTAATCGTATCCAGCGGGCGGCTGATCCTAATCGAAATCACATAGCTTAGAAAAGTAGCGATTATTATTACCACGATGCCGCTGATAAATATTTCTATTAAAATTTGATTAATAGATTTCTCGACTGCTTTCAACGAAATCGAAGCTCGAATAACTCCTCTGATTTCTCCGTTCGAGTCGAAAAATGGAGCCGCCGCATACATGTATTGAACTTCTTCAGTAGGACTGTAGCGAATGGCAATCTGTTCTTCGCCATCGAAAGCGCTTTTTATTTCCGGTCTATCGCCGTGGTTTTCCATGGTTTTAGGGTCATTGTGACTGTCGCCCAATACCGCGCCATCGACGTCTATAATCGTGATTCTCTGGCGCAAAGACTCGCCGAGCGCGTTGCAGAGAGAATCTAAATGGGCTTGATTACTGACGAAATGTTCGGTTCTGATTTGATTGCTGACTAATAGCGCAATTTCTTGAAGTTCACGGGTGGTATTTAGAATATAAAATTTACGGATCGATAGAGTTAGGATGATTCCGATGAAAAAAAGCGAGAGGAGCGTTATTAAAAGAAACGAAGGGACTAATCGACTTATAAGTTTTTTGCGTTTCAAGAAAGTTCTCGCAGTCGATAACCGATTCCCCTGACAGTTTCAATATATTTCCCCTCAGAACCCAACTTTTTTCTAAGGGCGGCGATATGGACGTCGACCGTCCTGTCAGTTACCGGATAATCGACTCCTCTAACCGTATCGACGATCTGCGCTCGTGAAAATACCCAACCGGGTCTTCGAGCCAGAAAATGGAGTATCTGGAATTCCGTCGCGGTTAAATCGATCGGCTGGTTGTTTACCAATACTTCATGACGGCCCGGGTGGATGACCATAGCCGCGTAAATCGTGGCGTCTCCCTTTTCACTTTCCGAAGGGCGATTCTTACGTCTGAGCATCGCTTTAATGCGCGCAAGCAAAACACGCGGGCTGAAAGGTTTCGTGATATAATCATCAGCTCCAAGCTCCAATCCGATGACTACATCGGTTTCTTCAGTTTTCGCAGTTAACATAACTACAAGTATATGGTTTGTTGCCGGATCGCTTTTCAGCCGCCGGCAAACTTCCAAACCATCCATTCCCGGAAGCATTAAATCGAGGACGAGCAAATCCACCGGTTCATTTCGCAATTTTTTAAGCGCTTCTTCACCGGAAGTCGCTGTCAATACATGGTAGCCGTTTTTATCTAAATTGTATCGAATTAATTCTAAAATATCGACTTCATCGTCAACAACTAAAATTACCGCTTTGGTTTGTTCCGCTAACATTTTACGCACCAGATAAATTAACTATGAAAACAGGCGTTTCGGTCGGTGAGAAATTCCCGGTTGTTTGTCTATCTCCCGCGCCGTTTCCTTTTTATGAACTTTAGCCATTAATATAATTAATTGAATCGGTAAAAAAAACTATATTTCGTTTGAATAGAAATAATTCAGCAGGTTAAACCTTCTTGTCCGACCTACTACTTTGCTGACATCGTACATTTTTCTAACAAACTTGATATATGCGCTTTCTCCCATTTCATATCACTTTCTGACGCAAGTTCGAATCCGCGAGAAAGCAACTTTTTACTTAATTCTATCCGATTAACGCTAAAAAGATACTCGCCGGCTATGCGCAGCGCTTCGACTAACTCCGGATAACTGCCGATTCTTTCCAATTCGTTTATCTGAATCTGAATTGCATTGGTCGAGTCCGTCAGAATTCCTTCGATCTCCTGACATATAGCAAGATACATCTCGCTGCGATACAGATTTGTCGGCATAGCGCTTTCATCATTAACGACTTCGGATAGCTCCTTAATAGCTTCGCTTATATTATTTTGCAAGTAGAAAAGTCTTCCTCTGAACAGATGCAAAAAACTATTGTACTTATTTTGTTCGACGAAGGGAAGATATTCCAACGCTTGATCGTAATATTTATGCGCTTCTTGATATTCTTTTTTAAATTCATAGATTTCACCGATATTTAATAATACCGCCATAATTGAAGAATAATCTCGCGTTTCATAAAAGATTTTGTTTGAACTGAGATAAGTATCGAGCGCTTTTTCCATATCGCCAAGATCGCAATAGACTGCCGCAAGCGCCATAAGGGTTTTGGCTTCTTTGATTTTCTCACCGGTCAGGTTTCTGATTGCCGCTGCTTTTTGCAGCGCTTCGACGGCTTCTAAATTCCTGCCTAAATTGCCAAGCACTCTTCCCATGTTCGATAGTATCGTCGCTTCAAGAATCTGATTTCCTATTTCCTGCGCTATTGACAATCCGCTGTTAAAATAATCTAAAGCCGTTTTTAATTCTTCCTTTGATTCATGCAGCCCGCCCAAACTTGTGAGAATTCCAGCTTCATGTTTTTTATCGCCGATTCTTCTGACAATTTCCAAACTCCGATTAAGGTTTTTATATGCTAACGTCAAATTATTTTTACGTTTAAATGCATTGGCGATATCAGCCCTGATTAAAGCTTCGCGAATATCGCTATTATTTTCTTTGGCAATGGCCAGCGCGTCATTGAAAAATTCAAGCGATTTTAGAAACATCCCTCGTTTATGGTTGATTAAAGCTAAATCAGTTAAAAGGTCGGCTTTTAAATTTTTGTCATGAAATTGATCGGCTAATGTGATCGATTCTTCGAGGATATCGAAAGCTTCATCATAGCGTCCTAATGCATTATAAATCCACGCTAATTCGCGTTTTGCATGAATTAAATCCGGTCTCATCGCAACAGCGTTTAGAAAAATCATTTCCGCTTCATCAAGGCGTCGCATTTTCCTGTAAACACGCCCCAAAGCAATATTGGATTCCGGCAATTCCGGATCTATTTCATACGCCGCCTGCGCTTCTTCTAACGCCTTATCCAACCAGGTTCTGTCATTTTCCCAGTTGCCATATACCTCACAGTACGCTCTTGCCAGCTTGGCGCGTCCCAAGGCAAAGTTTTTATCTGCCTTAACAGCGCTTTCAAGCATCGACAGCGCTTGTTTATAGCTAATCCAGTTAGTGGCGTTGTGATAGAGATAGCCGCCCTTCAGGTAAAAAGTCGCCGCCACCGGATTTTTCGGCATCGCAGCGCTCAGCGAAGCTTGGACTTCGTCGGATATCCGAATAACAACGCTGTATAAAATCGATTGAACAACTTTTGTTTGAATATCGAAAATCGAATCGGTTGTTCCATCGATAGATTCAGTATAAAGCTGGGAATTATCCGCCGCATTTAAAAGCTCGACCTGCACTCGGATCTGTTTCATCATGCACTGAATCGAACCGGAGACGATATATCTCGCTCCCAGGATTGCCGACACCTGCGCTGGATTTGTCGCTAAGGCTCCCAGCGAAGTTACCGATTCCATTGAGTGGACCATAACCTGTTTTTCCCGGGAAAGATTAAAAACCAGGGTTTCGCCGAAGGTTTGACCTAAATACTCGTCTTCTTTATTGGAACTTAGAACCTTAAAAGGTAAAACTGCGATTTGATTGCCGATAGATTCCGGTTTCGCTTTATCCGCTTCGGATTCTGTAGATTCTGATTCATTAATTTTTTCAATTGCAAGCTGCTTCAGATTTGATTCAATCAAGTCCTCGGTAATTTCAATCTTGAGGACATTTACCGGTTCAACGATGTGTTTAAGTATTATGGGACCTACGCTGTCCGCTTGTATATTAATTTCGTCCTTAATTGAATCGTAGAGATTTTGTGAAATAAAAATCGATCCCGGTTCAGCGATTTGTTCGAGTCTGGACGCGATATTGACGCCGGTTCCGAAAATATCGACGCCGCGTTGTCTTACTTCGCCGGCATTGAGTCCTATGCGTACCAGAATTTTTTCCTCTGACGGCTTATCCTGATTGTAAACATACAGGGCGGATTGAACATTTACGGCGCACAATACGGCATCGACGCTATAGGCAAACTCGATCAGAAACCCGTCTCCGGTGGTTTTAACGATGCGTCCATTAAATTTCTTTGTAAGATTCTCAAATATCCAGTTATGATGGTGGAGCTGCTGCATCATTAGTTCTTCATCCTGCTCCATCTTCTGGGTGAATTTGTAGATATCCGAGAATAGTATGGCAGCTTCTCGCCGGCTGGACATGGCTTCTCTTTTTTTGTGTTTTACTTTTTAAGAATATATACAGTTTTTCGATTATTTCAAAGCTTTTCAGAAGAATGTCAGGGGTGTCGATTGTGAGAGCTTGCAGACGAGGGCGTCTGCAAGCTCTCACAACAGCAAGCTCTCACAACAGCAAGCTCTCACAACAGCAAGCT
>CAZWOY010000022.1:0-2464 GCA_964635255.1 uncultured bacterium | reverse complement strand
ACAACAGCAAGCTCTCACAACAGCAAGCTCTCACAACAGCAAGCTCTCACAACAGTAAGCTCTCACAACAGCAAGCTCTCACAACTGCATGCTGTCACAATTGCAAGCTGTCACAATTGCATGCTGTCACAATTGCATGCTGTCACAATTGCAAGCTGTCAATAAGGCTGCAAAAACAAGTAACCCGGCTTCGGAGAAGCCGGGTTACTCAAGCGAAAGTTTAAAATATTTCAGTTCTTAAATATTCCACTGATCCACATAAGGACATGCGGCATATCTGTCCGGACCGTAATTTTGCAGCCGGGGCATTTCTTCGGCGCAATCGGGGCGCGCGATGGGGCATCTTGTCCTGAACGGGCAGCCGGAGGGTTTTCGCAGCGGACTGGGTACGTCGCCCTTGAGAACGATTCGCCTGCGTTCCTTGGCTCGCTTCGGATCGGGAAGCGGCACGGCTGAAAGCAGCGCGCGCGTGTACGGGTGCTTCGGATCCTTGTAAACCGTATCGGACGGTCCGATTTCTACAAGATTGCCCAAATACATCACGGCGATACGCTTGGATATATGCTCGACGACCGAGAGGTCATGGGCGATGAAAAGGAAGCTGAGCTTGAACTCATCCATCAAATCCTGAAGAAGATTGATGACCTGAGCCTGAATTGAGACGTCCAGCGCCGACACGGGCTCGTCGGCGACGATCACTTTCGGGTTGGTCGCGAGGGCGCGAGCTATGCCGATGCGCTGCCTCTGCCCGCCGGAAAACTCGTGTGGATAGCGCTGCGCCTGTTCCGGATTCAAGCCGACCTTTTCCAGCAGCCAGCCGATTCGATCGATGCGTTCGTCCTTGGTCATATCGGTATGAATCATCAGAGGTTCTTCGACGATCTTGGCTACCGTCAGGCGTGGATTCAGGGAAGCGAACGGATCCTGGAAAATCATCTGCACCAGTTTCCGGTATGGTCGCATTTTCTTTTTGGACATCCTCGCAACGTTGACAGGACCTGCTTCGAGGTTATACATAACGTCGCCCTCGACTATCACTTCCTGAGCGGTCGCTTTAAGAATATTGACAATGCCTCTCCCGACGGTCGTTTTCCCGCAGCCGGATTCGCCGACCATGCCAAGCGTTTCGCCGGGCATGAGGTCGAAAGAGACGCCATCGACCGCTCGCACTTCAGCCACTTTGCCAAGAAAAACGCCGCCAAAAACCGGAAAACGTACGGTGAGGTCTTTTACTTCTATGATTGGTTTTTGCGCAATAGCCATTAAAAAATCTCTCCTTTAGCGCTTTACGAATATAAATGGCATCTGACAAGCCTGCCGGGCTTAACTTCCCGAAGCCGGGGCTCTTCGCGCCGGCAAATGTCCATCACTTCGGAACAGCGGTTGGAAAATTTGCATGCCGGCGGCAGGTTGATAATGCTCGGCACCGTGCCGGGAATGTTATACAACCGATGCTGCTTCTGGATGTCCGGTCTCGGCAGCGACAGCAGCAAGCCTTTCGTGTAGGGATGCAGGGGATCGTCGAACAGCGGTTCTATATCCGCCATTTCTTGCACAACTCCGCCGTACATAACCATCACTCTTTGGCAGGTTTCAGCCACTACCGCAAGATCGTGGGTAATCAGCATAATTGCCGCGCCTTGGCGCTGTTCTTTAATACCCATCATTAAATCGAGAATCTGCGCCTGGATGGTCACGTCCAAAGCCGTCGTCGGTTCGTCGGCGATGAGCAGGGCAGGATTGCAGGCGAGAGCTATGGCGATCATTACCCGCTGCCGCATTCCGCCTGAGAACTGAAAGGGATAGTCTCCCATCCGGTTAGCGGCGTCTGATATTCCAACCTGTTCGAGAATTTTGACCGCGTGATCCGTAACCTTATCGGGCGGGACATGATTGTGGCGCTGGATTATCTCTTTTACCTGCATACCAACGGGAAAGACGGGATTCAGCGAAGTCATCGGCTCTTGGAAGATCATTGCGATCTCTTTGCCGCGGACGTCGTAGATTTCATCGAACGGAATGTTCAGCAAATCTTTTCCTTCATAATATACATTCCCATCGACAATTTCTCCCGGCGGGCTTGGAATCAGCCTGATCAGCGACAACGCCGTCACAGATTTTCCCGAACCGGATTCGCCGACCACGCCGAACACTTCGCCTTTCTTAATGTGAAAATCGACGCCATCGACCGCCTTCGCCGTGCCGGCTTCCGTGTAGAAATATGTTTTTAAGCCTTTTACCTCGATCAGAGTGTCCTCTCTCATCGCAGGTATTGGCTTATCTTCTTTTTTCTTTACCTTTTCGATCTCTTTACCCTTTCGCTTTCAATGCCGAAATCAGCAGCGCGAACACTCTTGTTCGCCATTATCCAGTAACGCGAACACTCTTGTTCGCCAATCCACCCAACGCCAGTCATTCCAGCGAAAGCTGGAATCCATGCCGGTTCTGGCGCTAACGCTGAAGG
>CAZWOY010000021.1:0-19891 GCA_964635255.1 uncultured bacterium | reverse complement strand
TTAGTTTAAACGCAGAAGCGCCGGCTTGCAGACGAGGGCGTCTGCAAGCAAAAGTTAGTTTAAACGCAGAATCGCCGGCTTGCAGACGAGGGCGTCTGCAAGCAAAAGTTAGTTTAAACGCGGAAGCGCCGGCTTGCAGACGAGGGCGTCTGCAAGCAAAAGTTAGTTTAACTCGTTCCCACGCTCCTGCGTGGGAATGCATATCGACCTTGTGTAGTTAAGTATGCATTCCCACGCGGGAGCGTGGGAACGAGTTTGTAAGATGTACACTTTTATTATACATGGTAATAAACAACAAACCTTGAATAGTAAGTTTGAATGTATTATTATTCTAAATGCAAGCAAAACTTTACATCAGGTACATGCTAAATCCTGCAGAACTAAAAGACCGGATCGAAGAATTGACCGGGTGGATGACGCCTGGGAGGGTGCGAGTCATTGCCGATACCTCCGATCCGATGCGCATTTACCGCGGCAATGTCATGCGGTTGGGAGGACGCGACTTTCTCGTGAAGGGCAACATGCGCGAACCGCGATTCGGGATCGACGACCAGATGAAATACTGGGTGTTTAAAGCCATCGATCTGGAGACGAACCAGGAAAAGATAATCAAGACGGAATTCGACGAGGAGTTCTTCGCGCATATCGGCATCCTGAAAATCCGCTGTTACCGCAGCCCCGACAAAGAAGCCAACATCCTCGATCTGATTCGCGGCAACGATTGCTTCATGCAGGGCTATCGCGTTTATGACGATAAGAAAAACAACGTCAGGATAATAGATTTTATCCGCGGCAAATCTTTCTTCCACTATATTCCCGCGATTGAAAAGAGCCACTACGACTATTTCAGGGAGGATCTGCCGGAAATTCTCCGGAAGCTGCTCGGATGCATGAGATCGATCGGACTGCTGCACACTTACGGCACAAGCCACGGCGATATCAGGAACGACCATATCATTATCGAGAACGACACCGGCAAATATCGCTGGATCGATTTCGACCTCAAGCAGGACATTCCCGATTTTGACCTGTGGAGCATCGGCAACCTGATTAACTACGCCGTCGCCAAAGGCATAATCACGTTCAAAGCCGTATTGAGCGGCGATGAATTTTCCGACGAAGTGAAAAAGTCGCTGGTTCCTGAGGACGGTTCTGCATTTTACGAATACCGGATCATGAATTTATGGAAGCTTTTTCCTTATATTCCGGACAGACTGCGCCGGCTTATGCAGAATTTTACGCTGCGACCGAAGACTTTCTACAAAGGTCTGAGGCACTTGATCAATGAATATACGGAAATGCTTGAAATCGATTTTCCGAGGTCATAATGGCTGAAAATGGCAAAAACATGAAGACCGTTATCATCGGCGGCGGCAAGGGCTGCAAGTCGCTGCTGAAACTCGCGACCGGATCGTTTCTGCGCGAATTGACGCTGGATGTGCGCTGCGTGGTCGATATCGATCCCAATGCGCCGGGGATGAAATTCGCAAAGGAAATCAAAATACCGATCAGCACGGATATCGAAGAATCGATCGCCATGCCGGGAATCGAACTCATCATCGAATTGACAGGGTTGGATGAGGTACTGGACGAACTCCACAAGATGCTGCCGCACGGCATGAAATTAATCGATCACCATTCCGCCCGCATCTTCTGGGATCTGGTCAACGCCCAGCAGGATCAGGAACAGCGGCTGAAGGAAATCATCGAACTCGAACAGCGCATCGAAAATGAACGGCAATTCCTGCAGAACATTTTCGACGGAATTCCAGACTTGGTCGTTGTTCTCGATAAAGACAGAAATGTCATCAGGGTGAACAAGCGCTTTCGCGATAACACCGGAATCGAGACATCCGAAGCGATCGGCAAGAACTGCCATGACGTCTTCAGCATGACCGATCTTGCATTCGACTGCCAATTAAAGGACTGCCCATTTGAAGAAGTGTTCAAGACCAATAACCCCCATACCGTGGTCAGAAGAACGCCGTCGCCGAACGAAACCTACTACGAAGTGACGATGACGCCGATTTTAGGCGCAGAGGGAACGCCGGAAGTTATCATCGGCACCTGGTACCGGATTACCGAAAAGGTAAAGCTCAAACGCGAAATTGAAGCGGCGGAAATTAAGTTCAAACGCTTCATCGAATCGGCTCACGCGATGATCTCGATCAAAGACCTCGACGGCAGGTATGTAATCGTTAATTCGGCTACGGCTGAAGTCTTCAACCGCAAACCGGAGGAGTTTATCGGCAAGAAAGCGATCGAAGTTCTGCCCCCGGATATCGCCCGCAGCGTTCAGAAGCACGATCAAGAAGTGATAAAGCACAAGCAGCATCAAACCTACGATGAAATTCTCCCTATCGACGGCAGGATTTATTATATCAATACGATCCGTTTTCCGCTGACCGACTACAAAGGCAGCGTCATTGGAACCTGCGCCATCGACCGGGACGTGACGCGGGAGCGAGAATTGCAGGAACAGCTTGTGCAGGCTACGAAACTGGCGGCGGTCGGCAAGTTGGCGGCGGGCGTCGCTCACGAAATCAACAATCCGCTGACCGGAATCCTCGCTTACGCTGAGGATATAATGGACGAACTGCCCGACAACAGCCCGCTGCAGGACGACCTGAGCGTTATCGTCCGCGAAACGATGCGCTGCCGCAACATCGTGCATAATCTTTTGGACTTCTCCCGCGTCGAGACGCCGAAAATCGAAAAAATTAAACCGAGCGAGGTAATCGATAAAACGCTGGAGTTGGTCGAAAAATTAGCTAATTTCAAGGACGTCGAGATCAGAAAAGACCTGATCTCCGAAGAGCCTCATATCCGCGGCGATTTATCACAGTTGACGCAGGTGATGCTGAATTTTATGATAAACGCCGCCGACGCGATGAACGGCAGGGGACGTATAACCTTAAAAACAGAACAGATCCCCGGTCAGGACAAATTCGCCATTTCGGTCGAGGATACCGGTCCCGGCATACCGGAAAACCTGATCGACAAAATCTTCGATCCGTTTTTCTCGACTAAAGACACGAACGGATTGGGTTTAGCCGTGAGCTGGGGGATAATCGAACGGCATCACGGGACAGTGGAAGTGGATATGGCTGACGAAGGAGGAGCTATATTTAAGATCCTGCTTCCCGTGTCGCGAAGAGCTAATAATGTCGCTGAACCGGCTTAAAGGAGTCATTGATGGATAGCAATAAATTAACCGTTTTAGTCGTGGACGACGAACAGATCGTTCTGGACAGCGTAAAAAAGCATTTGCGGAAAGAAAATTACGAGGTTCTGACCGCATTAACGGCGCAGTCCGCTCTGGAAGTGGTCGGGCAGGACAAGGTCGATATCGTGCTGACCGATCTCATGATGCCGGAAATGGACGGGATGGAGTTGATGGCGGTAATCAAAGAGACGAAACCTTTTATTCCCGTAATTATGATAACCGGCTACGCGACCATCAATTCCGCGCTGCAGGCGAACCAGCTCGGCGCGTTCGACTATGTCGCCAAGCCGTTTACCAAAGCGGAAATTATCAACGTCGTCAAACGGGCGAGCGATTTAGCCGACGCCGAGAGGAAGAGCAGAGACAAGCCTGAGCCGGAGAAAAAGCCGGAAGCGGAAAAAGTATCCGACAAATTTAAAGTCATCGGCGAGAACACCTGGATTATGCAGCAGGAAAACGGTCAGGTAAGAATCGGCGTCGAGCGCGCTTTCTTAGTCAGCTTCGGCGTAATCCAAACCGTCTATCTCCCCGACGCCGGCGACAGCCTCCGCCAGGGCAGCGTCTGTTTCCAGGTCTTTTCCGGCGATTTCCGCACCCAGTCGCTGCTGTCGCCCTTATCGGGCAAGGTAGCCAAGATCAACGAAAAAGTCCTGAACGACCCAGCCATAATCCTCGTCGACCCTTACGGGGAGGGATGGCTGCTGTGCCTTGACCCGGTGCGGTTTGAGGAGGAGGTTAAGGTTTTAGGGAGGTAGGAAAATTGCGAGAGTTCGAAAACGCGCTAAGGTTTAACTATTAAAAAGAATTTAAGGGAAGATAATGAGTAGAATGACGGCGAATGATATTCGCAGAAGGTTTACCGGCGTTGTAAACAGGGTGGCGAGCGAAGGCGAGCGAATTATCATAAGCCTTCGTAACAAAGACATTGCCGCGATAGTTTCGCTGGAAGATTTGAAGTTAATCGAGAGGATCGAGGATGAAATCGATGTTGAAGAAGCAAAAAAAATCCTTGAAAACGACGAGGAAACAATAACCTGGGATGAAGCTATGAATGAGCTTGGAATGAAATAGTGATTTATGCTATGAAGTAATCAAAAACTTGAACTCTTCACGGAGTAGATAATAATAAAATTAGATAATCAAAAATCCGATCTAATAAATTCAAATCGATTAAATAAATTAATAACATTTGATTTTTGATTCGGTAAACGTTAATATTTTATTTAGGTAAAGCTTCATTTACTTGAAAATGCTCATTAAAAGATACAAATTGGAATTCCGGATGGGAGGGTTTCAATGGGGTATATTCGAAAGAAGTAAATTAGATCAGGATACTTCAAAACTTGAAAAAAAGCGATTTACCATTTGGCAGTGAATTCTCGCCTTCACAAATTGATTTGTTAAAAGCGCTAAACTTGGCAAAGAAACATTGTGGGAATTGGAAGGCGTTTGAGTCGGAAGTTCGAGCGGTATTTTTCGAAAATTACAATACATCCGATCGCAATAAGAATAAGCTTGCCAATAATACAAAGTTAGGCATGATAGCTTATAAATTAATAGATAGGGACGTCTGCCTAACTGCAGTTGGCGAAAAACTTCTTAGCTTTGCGAATGACGAAGAAAGGTTTTACGAGGAATTCGCAAATCATATTTTATTAAATCTTAACGGCATGAATTTATTACAATGCATTCGCGATATTCAATTTTCCGGTGAGATTGTCGATCTTATTAAACTGCGTGAATGGTTAAATGAACGAGGAATATATGTGCCGAGAGGAGGCAAACAGCCAAGCGTAATGAGACTTTGGCTTCAGAAAGCGGGTATCTTCAGCTCCGGCTGGCGCGTTAATGAATCTAATTTGAACAAAATACTAAAATTGCCCTTAAATGAGTATGATGCATTGGCTCAGTTGACGATTGAGCAAAGAAGTTATTTAAAAACAATAGCAAATATTCAAAACGATTTTCCGATTGCCTCCAATGAGATCGAAAGACTCGCAATTGCAACATACGGAGTAAAATTCAATGAGAAAAATTTAGCCAAACAGGTCTTATATCCTTTGCAAGATAGTGGTTACATAAATTTAAAGAGAGGTACTCACGAGAAGGGACGCGGAGCCAAGCCCTTTTTTGTTGAACCCTCTAAGAAGCTTGATAAAGAGCTAATGAAACCATTACTCGCGCAATTGGAAAAACAAATAAAGCCTGAATTGCGGTTAATGCTTATTAAACCATTTAAGGAAATATTGTCGGAGCTTAATTCTGATGATAAGCATACAAAAGGATTAGCATTGGAAGCCTTAGGTTTCAAACTAATGCGTTTGATAGATTTGCAGTATGTTGCGACTCGATTGAGAGGAGACGTTACCGGTGGTGCGGAAGTAGATTTAATTTTCGAAGCGAGCCGGTTAGTTTTTTCAAGATGGCAGATACAATGTAAAAATACAAAAAGAGTTTCACTTGACGATATAGCAAAAGAAGTCGGGCTCACGCATTTTCTAAAAAGCAACGTAATTGTTATTGTCAGCACAGGCGATATTAGCAATGAGGCTCGAACATATTCGAATAAAATAATGCAAGATTCAAATTTATGCATCGTTATTATAGATAGCGACGATTTGATGCTAATAAGTCAAACTCCCCCTGCTATTATCGACGTCTTAAATCGTGAGGCAAAACTTGCAATGAAATTGAAAGCTCTGGAAATTTGATGTTAGATGACTTAAAAAAGAATAGTTTTATCGAAGAAAACACTTTCTTCAATACTGAAAAAGGCTTAATTATTTATGCCGATTCTCACAGAGCAATGCAAGAGGTCGATAGCGAATCGATTGACCTTATTGTTACCAGTCCGCCTTTTGGATTAGTCCGTAAAAAGGATTATGGCAATGTCGATGCAAGCGATTATGTCCGTTGGTTTAAGAAGTTCGGTGAATCTTTTAAAAGAATTTTGAAGAAAAACGGCAGTTTGGTAATAGATATAGGCGGTTCATGGAAATCTGGCCAACCTACTCGGAGTCTTTATCATTTCAAATTGTTAATAATGCTGTGCGACGATTTAGGATTTCATTTGGCTCAAGACTTTTATTGGTGGAACCCATCGAAACTGCCGACGCCTGCAGAATGGGTTAATGTACGCAGAATACGCGTTAAAGACGCCGTAAATTGCGTATGGTGGCTATCGCCAACTCCCTGGCCCAAGGCGAGCAATCGTAGAGTTCTACTCCCATACTCTAAAAGTATGCAGGATTTGTTCGACCGAGGCTACAAAGCCCAGAAAAGACCTTCTGGACATGACATAAGCAATAATTTTAAGAAAAATAACAATGCCTCGATTCCGTCAAATTTAATCGCAATTGCTAATACTGAGAGCAATAGTTTTTACCTGAGATATTGCAAAGAAAAGAACATTAAACCACATCCGGCTCGATTCCCTTCGGATCTACCGGAATTTTTTATTAGAATGCTTACTAATCAAGGCGACGTCATTCTTGATCCCTTTGCAGGAAGCTGTGTAACGGGAGAAGTATGCGAAAAGCTAAATAGAAAATGGATTTGCATCGATAACGTGAAAGAATATTTAGAAGGATCAGTATGTAGATTTATGTATAAAGGCGGAAAAGATCATAGCAATGGATCGAACTTGTATCATAAAATCCCCAGACCAAGCGCAATGTGGAATAACTTGCCGCATGACGATATTTCAGACAATGGAGGTAAAACGCGATAGGTTTCTGAAAAAGATATTCAACCACGTGATTATTGTGCGAAAAACTGCCCGAGGTTAGAGATGCAGAACTTACAGGCGCTTTTTAAAAGCTCTCGCAGTATGTTTGCAGACTGCGCGACTTACCCGAAGAAGTTGAACTGTCGATAGTTATTATTCATTATTGCCATGCGGTTTTTTATATAAAAGTTTGCAATCAAGGTGCACAGTCCGTTCTGCAGCCGTTTTCGACGATTCAATTCCTTCCCTGTATAACCGGCAATCTTATGCAAAGCTTGCCAAAATCTAAATTTAAAACTATCTTTGTTTAGTATGTTGAGAAATTCGTCGAAAATATCCGATTCCGGGTGGATAGTAAATATTGGACAACTTGCGGTTCCCGCCCCCGTCGAAAACCGAGTTCCGCCCAACCCGTTAAAAATCCTGCGAAATGTCTGGATTAAGGTGCGCGACGGCAAGATCGAACGGGTTGGACCCGAAGGCGAACTTATGCCGCTGGACGCCGATCCGAAGGACTGCTGGGACGCCGAAGGGATGCTGGCGACTCCCGGCTTGATCGACGCGCACACCCATCCGGTGTTCGCCAATACGCGGCAGGCGGAATTTGTGCTGCGCTGCCAAGGCGCGTCCTATCAAGAAATCGCCGCTGCCGGGGGAGGAATCCTCAACAGCGTAAAGGGCGTTCGAGCCGCGACCGAAGAGGAACTGAGCCGCAAAGTTAAGACTCATCTCGACAATTTCCTGGCTTACGGCGTTACCGCTATCGAAGGCAAGAGCGGCTACGGATTAACCCTCGAAGATGAGATGAAGCAATTGCGAGCGTTGAGAATCGCCGCTGAAAACCATCCGGTGGAGGTCAGCCCGACATTATTGGGCGCGCACGTCGTGCCGGTCGAATATAAGCATGATTCGGACGCCTATGTCGATATCGTCGTGCGAGAAATGATCCCGCAGGCGGTCGAACAGAAACTTGCCGAATCCGTGGACGTCTTTCTTGAAGAGGGCGCGTATAATCTGGATCAGGCGCGCAGGATCTTCCAAGCCGGCAAAGACGCCGGATTGGGGCTGCGCATCCACGCCGACCAGTTCACTTCCGGCGGCGGAGCGGAGTTGGCGGCGGAGTTTAAAGCGCTTACAGCCGACCACTTCGACAGAACCGATCCGGCAAATTATGCCGCGCTGGCTGAAGCCGGCGTAACCATCGTTCTGCTGCCAGGCGCGGTATTCTTCTTAGGCTTGGACGAATACGCTCCGGCGCGACGGATGGTTGAAGCCGGCTGCAGAATAGCCTTATCGACGGACTTTAATCCGGGCAGTACGCCGACGCAATCGCTGCCGCTGATGATGACATTCGCTTGCGTGAAAATGGGATTGACTCCCGATGAAGCCCTCTGGGCTGCGACTTACGGAGCGGCTAAAGCGATAAAACGAGAGAAATTCATGGGAACGACAGCCCCGGGATATAATTGCGATCTGTGTTTGTGGAATGCTGAAGATGTGAATTATCTGCCGTATTCTTATGGAAATATGATACCGGCGCAAGTGTTTAAGAAGGGCCGATTGGTCGCTAAGGATGGCAGGCGCGTTTAAAAGCTGCGCAGTCATTCCTGCGAAAGCTGGAATCCAGTATGCTCTTGATAAAGCGGAACTTCTCTGGATTCCAGCTTTCGCTGGAATGACTGCCTGGGGAAATCGAGTTTTTTGAAGCTTTTAAAGAGCTTGCAGACGCCCTCGTCTGCAAGCTGACGCCGCGCAGTCACCAGACGCTTAAACTTGCAGACGCCCTCGTCTGCAAGCTGACGCTGCGCAGTCAACAAACGCATAAACTTGCAGACGGGGGCGTCTGCAAGCTGACGCTGCGCAGTCACCAAACGCTTAAACTTGCAGACGGGGGCGTCTGCAAGCACTCGTACACTATTTGACGCCGCGCAGTCACCAAACGCATAAACTTGCAGACGGGGGCGTCTGCAAGCGCTCGTACATTATTTTCGGATAATCTGCCGCGCGGTATCGAACGAGTGGGGAATCCGATCTGCTAAAGCTTTTGCGCCTTCGCGGTTAAACTGGAAAATTCGCTGTTGCAAACCGACTTATTCGGCGAAAAAAAATATCCCGAGCCTCTAAAGCGTCAGGGAACGATCCATATCGGAACGTCCGGCTATGTGTTTCAGGACTGGCAAGGTCCGTTTTATCCGGCTGGATTGCCGCAGAACCGGTGGCTGGAGTATTACGCCGAAAATTTTACAACAGTCGAGATAAATGCTACGTATTACCGAATTCTACCGGCGTCGAGCTTTGAGGGCATGGTTCGGAAAACACCCGCTGGATTAAAATTCTGGGTAAAATTGCATGCGGACGTCACCCATAGCTTAAAACACCCGGCTGAGTCGATAAACCAATTAAAACGATCGATTGCGCCATTGATTGAAAGCGATCGGTTGGCGGGTTTATTGGCGCAATTTCCAAATTCATTCAAATTAGGCGCGCGTCAGATTGAAAGAGTTAAACTAATCCGCGAGCATTGTGAAAAAATGGCTTTGGCAGTTGAATTTCGCGATGAAGAATGGTATAATAATAATGATATTTACGAATTAGCCCGAGAGTATGAAATGACGCTCGTATCGGTTGACTTGCCGGAATTGGAAGGATTGCCGCAGCCCTCGGAAGTGGTTGCGGCCGGTATTGCCTATATCCGGTTTCACGGTAGAAATGCAAGAACCTGGTATGATAATGCCGCAGGCGACCGGTACGATTATGATTACTCCATTTCAGAGTTGCGAGCGTGGATTCCAAGGATACTGCGAATGGAGGAAAAAGCGCCCATAACATACATGTTCTTTAACAATTGTCACATGGGTCAAGCAGTAAAAAATGCTAAAATGATGCGCCGGATTCTTGAGAAAGAGTTGCACGGTTTGTTTTGATCGCTTTTATTCATTTTTTCCTCAGAGATTGGAAAACTAAAACAAGAAAATTCAGTGAGCCCTAAAACTAAGAACGCCCCAGATAATTCGCTTGTTGACGGAATTCTGCAGAGATTTGGCAAAGAAGATAATATCGGCGGATTCCACCAGAGTATTATAAGCCGGTTAATCGATTCTGCCTACTGCAGTCTCCTCGACGTCGGGAAGTCCGGTGAAGTTTTTATTCATCTGCCTGACGTTTTTAAGCGTGATCTAAATTACCTTTACAATGAAAACACATCATTTGAAAACGGCAGATTTTATACCTGCTCGATTGATTCTGCCGTCAGTATTGATCCTGTTTTCAAGGAAATCGGCGCCGTTAAGCCTTCCCATCCTGTGTCGAATGAGCTAATCGTACTTGTCTATGGTCAGGTCGTATGTACGTTAGTATGTGTAAAACCTGTTCCCAAAGGATCAAAAAACGATCAATCCAGACTATTGGAAGGTATGATCGAGTTCCAGCCGGATAACATTAAAAAAATCATCGATTTCATGGCGGAATTTATTAAGAAAGAGAACATTTCAAAGGATGTGGTTGATTGGTTTGAAACGGCTTCAGGACGGTTGTCGCGAAATATTGTACCAACTGAGGAAATGAAAGCATGGGGAAAGTTTCTGCTCGATTTCGCTTCAAACTCGGATCAGTTTTTCCGCACCAGTGAAAATAAGCTCGAATCGATGCGTTTTCTGTCCAGATTCCAGGAAGCGATCGGCTGGGAGCTGGATTTCGAGGGTATGTTCAACGCGATGGCGGATATAATGAAGGATTATCTAAAATATGACTACCTCGAACTGGTTGTTCTTAAATCTGATGGCGCAGATTGGGCGAATGAAATAAACTTAAAACGGAACGATACCGATCACGGCGGCGAACTTTTAACTTTAATACTGAAGACGGAAGCGATAAACAGAATTATCCAAAAAAAAGATGCAGTAATTGTCAACTCTGAAGATGAAATAGCGGAGTATTTTGCCAACCCGAGATTAATATCCTTGATGGCGCTTAAATCGTGTTTAATTATGCCGCTGACTTCCAAGGATGAGCATAAAGGCATACTTAAAATATTGTCGTGCGAAGAGAACCATTTCGGCGATTTATCGAGGGAAATCGTAACTACTATTTCGCGAACGCTTTCCAAGTCGATAAAGAATATCAGAGAACATACTGACCTGCAGCGAATGGCGACGGTGGATGGTTTGACGAATGTGTTCAACCGAAGGTTTTTTACGGAACTTATTTCTCGCGAGTTCGACAGGGCGCGCAGGTATGAAAGCGACCTCTCTGTTATTATGTTAGATATCGATTATTTTAAACCATATAACGATACAAACGGACACCTTGCAGGCGATAAAGCGCTGACGCAGGTAGGGTCTATATTGAAAAAGAATGTCCGTGGCACAGATGTTGTCGCTCGATACGGCGGTGAAGAATTCGTAGTTGTGCTGCCTGAAACTAAAATTGAAAATGGCGAAATCGTTGCTGAGAAAATTCGCGAAGCCATCGAAAAGGCGCATTTTCGGAATCAGGCTGCGCAGCCTAACGGCAATGTTACGGTAAGTCTTGGCTTAGCCTCATTCGAACCTTCGCTGGAATCTGCAAACGAATTGGTGAATCAGGCTGATCAGGCGTTATACATAGCGAAGAAATCTGGCCGCAACAGGTGCGTCGTTTTTAATGCGACAGAAAATAATCAGGCATAGAAAGAGCTTTTTGAGTTTTTGGTGATGCATTAATCAATACGAGGATTTCGCTGTGTGTCATTTGAATGGCTTTAGCGAAAGCAATTCAAAGGTTCAGTTTTGAAAATATGTTCAAATTAATTGAATAGTGAAATCCGAAATTCAGATTGCCTGATAATCTAGATCGAACGCCTGTCAGGCATACTTGCCTGATAAAATGTTAACCCGATGCGGGACTTAGGACGTCAAGCGAAGCGCCCTGACGCTTAAAAGAACCTGATTTTCGGATACTCTGGCAGCGATGTTTTTATTGCTGTAAAAAAGCGCTGATTTAAATCGGATGGAAATGTGAAAATACTATTCCTCGCCAGTGAAATAGCGCCCTTTTCACGGACGGGGGAAATAGGCGACTTTTGTCAAAAACTACCCTCAGCGCTTAAAAAAATGGGACACGATGTTAGGGTAGTCACGCCGCAATACCGATCCATCGGCGATCGTAAATTTGGACTTCGCGACGTTGCGCGCCTGCGCAATCTTGATTTCGAAATTGGACCTCAGAGTTTTACCTGTTCGGTAAAATCCGGTTTCATCCCAAAGTCCAAAGTCCAGGTTTACTTTGTCAGGAACTATGATTATTATAACCGAAACGGAATTTACAAGGATAAGGAAACTGGCGAAACTTGGAGCGACGCCCATTTGCGCTTTGGTTTTCTTAATTACGCTTCGCTTAATCTACTCTTCCTTTTACAGTGGCAGCCGGATATTATTCATTGCAACGATTGGTTTACAGGCTTAGTCCCGCTGCTTATCAAACAAAATGACTCGTTCCGGGATTATTTTAAACACACTCGAACTGTCTTTCAAATTCACAATGTAGATAGATTATGCCAATTCCCGATTTCCTCGTGTGAGGAGCTGGGAATTATCGAAAAACAACTTCCAAAGAATAAAATTAAAAGCGGAGTCTTTTCGTTTTATGAAATAGGGATAGAGAACGCGGATCGGATTATTCTCGACCATAGCGTCAAAATGCCTCCGGATGAAAAAAACAGACTTTTGGAATTTATGAATACTCCCGCTGGAAAAAAGGATGATGAAAATGATGTTTATTGCGGTCTCGATCGGGAGTGGAATCCGGATATTAATAAAGGTTTAATAATAAATTATAATGAGAAAACTTACAAAGAAGGAAAACGAATTCATAGAAAACATATTGCAGAAAAGTATAATATTGCCTTTGATTCAAATACGCCGTTGCTGCTCGTCGATCTCGACATGATAGACCGGAATATAGCGACAATTATCCAAGACAACAAAGAGAAAATATTTAAGCTTTCGTTTAAATGGGCAGCGGTGTGCCGGGAAGAAAATGGTTTATTTTCCATTTTGAAAGAAATTGAAAAGGAATATCCTCAAAAGTTTACTATTATTCGCTTGGACGATTTTGCAGGAGAATGCAGCCTCTTCTATGCAGCGTCTGATTTTAGTCTGATCACGGCGGATAACGACAAGGATTTAAGTCCTTTGATTTGCCTCAAGTTCGGCTCCGCCGCGCTGATATCTAAAGAATGTTTTTGGGCGAATGCAATTACGGATTTTTTCAACGACGCCGAAAGCGGCAATGGTTTTCTTCTCGATTTGACCGACGCTAATTCAGTTCTTGATTTATTAAAATGCATTGAAGAAATCTATTTGGAAAAGCGCATTTTCAGGAAACTGCAGATCAACTGCCTGCAGGACGATCCAAGCTGGAATTATTGCGCGGAAAAGATAACAAAAATATACGAAGAAACCTTAAATCGCATCGGATTGGTCTCATAAATGTCACTCTTCATTCAGAGTAACGATTGAAATATGATTATGCCAAGTTGCATTCACAAACAGATTAAATATCGGGCGGGATCTTACCCCGCCGGAAGATAAAATGCATCGCCGCCTTGACTTTATTGAATGCAAATAATATGAAAACAGCATTTCATTCCTTACAGCCGTCTGTTAAACTTGGCGGTAAATGGCGATATACGGCAGGTCGAATCCTCTCAGTTTTCATTCCTTTTTTAAAACGGTCTCTTAACTTATATCTGACAATCTTTTTTCTGCTTTTCGTAATAATAAATTTTCCGGCGCTTCAGAGGCTTTTTGCATCCGAATTAGAGAAAACTAAAGAAATTGCTATTCCGCAGACTATGCTCGGAACTGACTGTCTCTTTTTAAAAGGTCAAACCGGAGAGTGGTATTTTTACGCTCCTAATCCTGGCATAATACTGCATTTCAGCAGAAATGACATCATTTTGGGACAGATCGATCTACCGCTGCAATTCGAGGCGATTGACAATGACGCCGGTGAATTAATCCAAATTTCCGACTGGACATTCGCCGGGGGGATGCAGATCGCTATCGTAAATGGCTGGACAAGCAGCGTATTTATTCTGAGTAGAAACCTGCAGCCGGTGAAAACTATCGAGTTGAAGCGTGAAGACGTCTTTTTTGAACCGGTCTCGATCGCCTCATTGCCCGACGGGAGCCTGGTCTTGATTAATCGTTATGACCGGGAAATTTGGCGTTATAATATCAGCGGAGCTCTGTTCCCGTTCGCAGGCGATGGATTGGACGATAGAATCAGAAATATGAAATTTTTACGTTTTTCCACTTATCATAACAGGCTGTTCGTTCTAACTGAAGACAATCTCATTTCCGTTAATATTGCAGGGAACGTTTCAGGTTCTTGCCGAATTCAACTGTCTGAGCCGGACCGGTTTTGTTTAACGGAAAACAGCGTTTGGATCGCCGGCGCTGGATTAGAACATATCCCTTTACAGAAGGGCGGTTCTCGATTTGAGTTAAGCGAGGTTGTCTTTAAAGAATTCAGCGGCGGCGATTTAATGTGTTCTGACGGATATATTTATTTTCTATCGAAAAGTGGCGACAAGATCGATAAATATAAAATTTCAGGAGTAAAGACTGACGGAAAGGGAAATTGAAAATCGGCCCGGGATAGCGAGGTTTTTATTTGCGCGTTTCATTGTCGAATAGTTTAGGCGCTTCAATTATAGCTGATCCATTTAATATATATCTCCCTACTTTCGGTAATAAATGAGACTTGCCGCCATCCTGTCAAGCAGCCTTATTCTACTCGCGATCTTCTCGGCATTTGGCTATGCTCATTCCAAGCGATTTCTGAGCGGAGGCTTCGTAGAAGAAATTTGGATTATCGAAGATTCGACGCGGACGCAGCTTTATCTCCCTTATGCAATTTCACAGCCTGAGCTGATCACGGGGGGCGGCGATACGCTATCGGCTGATTCGGAATATAAATGGATTGATTCTTTGAAAGCGATAAAAATCGACGAAAATTATACTATAACCTATCCTGATACTCTGAAAATTCTATACCGATCTCTGCAAGTTTCGGAAAGCTGGGAATTCTTTTATTATGAATTGGATACTGCGCAAACCAGTATCGATTCACTAACCGAATATAAACCTGAACCGATAAAAACCGGTAAAGCGATCGATCCGTTCAAAAACTGGGAGGGCCTAAGACGCAAGGGTACGATCACTCGTGGCTTAAGCTTTGGGGGCAGCGAGGGCGCCGTTACATCCGGGCTGCATCTGGAGCTTTCCGGCAAACCGGCTTCGGACGTTGTCGTCGATGCGGTTTTGGATGACCGCGACCTTCCGGCTTCATCCAACCAAGGCGGCTCCGCAACTTTGTCTGAACTGGATAAAATACTGCTAAAAATCTCTTCGCCCTATTTAGACGCGGAATTGGGCGATTGGGATTTGAACTGGCAAAATGGGCGTTACAGCCGAATCACTAAACGACTGAAAGGCGGTCATTTAACGGGCAGATATGGAGTTATGACCGCTGAAGCCGCCGCGGCGGGAAGCGATAATACTTTCCATTCGATTATGATAAACGCTGACGCTGGAATTCAAGGTCCTTATGATTTAACCGACAAGAATGGAAATCGCGGCGTTACGGTTATAGTCGGTTCTGAGAAAGTATATCTGGACGGGGATTTGCTTAGCCGGGGAAGGACTAATCAATATACAATTGACTATCGGAACGGAACGATTGCTTTTACGCCTGCGGTAATAATTTTAGACAACTCTCGAATTGAAGTCGAATATGAATACATCGATGGAAATTATGCCCGGCATTTCTATGCGGGTAAATTAGCCGCGAATCGAATCGTCGATGGCAAACTGACCGTTGAATCTAACTTCATCGCTGAGGGCCGGAACCGCGACCGGCCTTTATCGTTTGACTGGAAAAGCGAATGGAAAAATAAGGTAAAAGACGCCGGCGATAATCCTCTCGCGGCGACCGTTTCAGGTATCGATACTGTCGGGCGGGGAGAGGGAGACTATATATGGGAATCCATCGACGGACGCCGGATATTAAAGTTTTCACAGCCTGACAGCGCCGGCAAGCCTACCGGCTTTTTATCCGTGACGTTTTCGGTGGATTCTGCCGGAGATTACAGCCGGCATTACGACTCAGACTTGCAGGCATATTATTTTGAATGGGAGGGCGTAAATCAAGGAAACTGGTCGCCTGTTATCTATTTACCGCTGCCGGAAAACCTGAATCATTATTCCATTCTGTTCGACTATGACGATAAATTCTACAGAATTGAATCTGAGGCTGCGTTCTCGGACTTCGACAAGAATACTTTATCTTCCATTGGCGACGATAACAATTCCGGCTTTGCCTATAACGCCGCGGCATATTTCGGCGATAGCAAAAATTCCACGGTGTTCGGCTTGCTCAAATTCGACGCGCGCGATGGGAGATATGCTTCCCTGCAGCGCAGTCAGGAGCCCGATTACCTGCATCGATGGAATATCACGGACGATTTGGAGGGCGAACGGAGGGAATATGAAGCGGAAATTTCACTGCGCCCATATTCCGGATTATTGTTTCAAAGCGGCGCCGGTTGGCTCGACAGGGGCGAGGATGGAAATAACTACAGATATGAACTAAAGAGCGAGTGGGCTTATTCTCAGATTCGAACGTTCTTGTACTATTCGTTAGCGCGGCGAACCGGTAAACAGGATTCAAGCTCCAACGACCGCGAAACCTTGACCGGTCAGATCTCACGGAGCCGGGGCGCTATAAAGCCAGGCTATGTTTTTGATCAGGAAACAGTCGACGCCGGAAAATCAGGCAATCGATGGCGAAATCACAACCTGTACCTTGATTTAGGGAAAAATAGAACAAACAACCTGCGGATTGCGTTTCGTTACTCGAATGAAGACTTAAAAACGGTAAACGGCTATATTAACTCAACGGATATGAGAACCGTCCAGACTGATTGGAGCCTTCGCAACGCCGATTTTGGCGGCGCCGGATTAAGCCTGCAGAGATCGTATCTGACCTACGGCGATCCTTTCCTTGCAAACTCGGTTTCCAATTCAGTCGATCTCAGGTTTTACTACCTGCCGGTTAATTCGCCGCTGCGTTTCGATATGGACTATGCCCTAAATACCGGCAATCGGAGAATCGAGCTGCCGGTAGCTGAATATGCAGGCGAAAACAAAGGAAACTACCGGCGCGAAGGCAGCCGTTATGTCCCCGACCCGAACGGTGATTTTATTCTGACCGGAGCCGAAACCGATACCGTCGGACTGTCAACAAACGTCAAACTCTCATCGAAGCTCTACTGGAGACGAAAGAAACAAAATGTTGGCGAATCAGGCGTTTTAAATGCATTGACCAGCTCGACGACGCGGCTGGATGTGTTTCTTTCGACCGAAGCTGGAGATCCGTTAGAAGCTGTATTTCTATATCCAACTGCATTCAAGACCGGCGACTTAATTAATTCAAATCTGCATTTCAATCAGGATTTTAACTTTCTTGAAAGAAATTCGACCGGCAACGGCAAACTTAGTGTTCGGTACATTGAGGATCGGAGCCGCTTTAGCGCCGGCGGGGAATTAGTTCAAGATTTTACATCCGTTCTGAGATTAAGGAACCGGATTGATAAACTGATTAACACAAGAATCGAACCGGTTTATGGATATAGTAAAAGGACCGGTTTGATTTCCGGAAAATCCCGGTCGAAGGTTGAATCATGGGGGAGTGAGCAGGAATTGATTTTGCGCAATGCGGAAATGAAATTTGAACCTGGAATCGAATTTGAATACGAAGAACGCAACGACCGATTGGACGGTTACAAAGCCATAATTCGCAGTTGGATACCGTCATTGAACTGGTCGATTATGCAGGACGGCTTACTCAGAATTGAGACTGAATACGCTCGCCTGACTTCCTCTTCGCCATCTCCCAATTATGATCTGGATAAAGGATGGCAGAAGGGCGATAATTACGTAGTTACAGCCAATTTTGATTATTTAATCAGATCCTACCTGACGGTTCGGGCATTTTACCGCGGAAGATGGATTGGGAAGAGAGTTCCCCGGCATGAAGGTTTTTTAGAGTTGACGGCGACGCTATGAGAAGAGAGCCGTCGAATATGACAAATGATAAACGCGAAACAGCCATTTTTCATAAAAAAACACGGCGATTATGTTCGACCGATATTCTATTCTGTCTGTATCTGTCAATATTCATCATTATCTTGTCCAAAAATGCGCTATCGACGGCTCGGGAGGCTGAAAGCATCCAAGCTAAGTATCATTTTGAAGTTCCTCTTGAATACAATCGATCAATAGACTTGAACTTGCCGAATGTGATAAAACCGGATCACATTAATGTTTCGATTCACAATATACTAAATCAACTGCGTTATCAGGGATTCCCCCTTGCATCGCTTGATTCTTTGATAATCGAGGATAAAAACGGAACGATGGAAGCCGCCTTTTACTTCACGATTGGAAAGAGATTGATAGTGAACCGGATCGAGACTCGAATAGACGGCATATTTAGCGATACTGCGATTAACTATCTGCAAGATTCGCATCTGAACAATAATAGTCTGATAAACGCGTCCCAAGAAATCCTCGATAATCATGTTAATCATGGTTTTCCCTATGCCCGTTTAAAACTGATCCCCGATAATATTCATTTTGAAAATAAGGCGGTGGAGACAGACTTGCAGTTTGTGGTTGACCGCGGACCGTTTATGCGAATTAATAAGCTGCATTTCCCCGGGAAAAAGTATTCTACGGATCGTATTTTGCAGCTCGAAAGCCGCATCGAAAGGGGCGATGTTTTCAGCAGGGAAGATCTACTAACGGCGCGGAAAACAATAAACCGGCTTGAGCATATCAAAAAAGTCGATCCGCCTTTTCTACAGCCAATAGCGCCCGGAATTATCGATGTGTACATGCCTGTTTCGCAGCGGCAGTCTAACAGAGTGTCCGGCATAGCCGGCTTGAATCCGCAGGATGACGACCTTTATGGTGAATTTGAAATCGAGTTTGGCAATATTCTCGGAACAGGGCGAGAATTACAGTTTCTCTGGTCTTCGTTAAATCCGAACGATGAGGGAATCAGAGTGTTCTATCGCGAACCGTGGCTGTTCGGAAAACCGCTTCACATTGGCGCCGGCTTGGAAATGTGGTCGGACGATTCGATTGAAACGACCAATAAATACTTCGCGCAAATCGATTGGTCTGTAAATCCCGATTTAATAATTCACGGGAAATTGAGTCTGGAGAGAGCCAATCGGTCCTATTCGGAAGACGATAATCAGATAATTAAAACGACCTGGTTCGAACTTGGCGGCGAATATAGCCAAATGGATCATTTGTGGAATCCGAAAAACGGAATTAAAATTGCGACCTCAACTTCGGGCGGATTAAGAAAAATTTCGAATGAGGCTAAATCAATCAGGCGGGACCTGATCTCGATTGAGGCTGCAAATGCACTGCTGCCGGAGTGGATTGCTTATATGACCATAAACGCAATAGATTTCACGGGAAGAAATATTCGACGAACAGAACTGATTGAAGCCGGCGGAACGAACACGGTTCGCGGCTATATCGAGGGCCGAAATTTAGCGCGCGGTTTCGCATGGTCGAATACCGAGTTCAGATGGAGACCTGAAGAAAGCGCTTATCTCGGAATATTACTCGATTACGGCAGGATTTACAGAAAAGACTCATCGTTTAAGCCCGGAGCAGAAAATTTGCTGTCGTATGGATTGACCGGCGCGTTTGAAACCAGGGCGGGCAGGCTTAAGCTGGATTTAGCGCTATCCAGAGGAAGTTCCCTAAGCAATGCGCGATTGCACGTTCATTTCCGAAGTTACTTTTAAGTATTTTACTACTGGGAAAATAGACCGCATAATCTCCCCCCTTCTATCTGAAGGGGGGATACAG
>CAZWOY010000020.1:0-20719 GCA_964635255.1 uncultured bacterium | reverse complement strand
CTGCGTACCAACTCGTTCCCACGCTCCTGCGTACCAACTCGTTCCCACGCTCCTGCGTACCAACTCGTTCCCACGCTCCTGGGTACCAACTCGTTCCCACGCTCCTGCATACCAACTCGTTCCCACGCTCCTGCATACCAACTCGTTCCCACGCTCCTGCGTGGGAACGCATACTTAACAATATGAGGTCGATATGCATTCCCACGCAGGAGCGTGGGAACGAGTTCTGGATTATGCGCATCAAAGCGTTTGTACACTATTTAATGCACATAGCAATAAGTATCGGCAGGTTTTAAGCGAGGCGGACGTCTGCCGGTCGATTATCTGTTGTTATTACGCTTCGCAAAACACAATGAGGATAACAAATTCCGATGGAAAATACCGAAAAACTCCAGCCCGGCGATCCTGCGCCGGATTTTACTCTGAAAAATCAGAACGATGAAGAGACAACTCTTTCCGATTTTAGGGGAAAGCCGGTTGTATTATACTTCTATCCAAAAGACAATACTCCCGGTTGTACCACGGAAGCATGCGATTTCCGGGATAATCATTCCGAACTTAAAAAACTGGGAGTCGAAATATTAGGCGTCAGTCCCGATAGCGTTAAAAAGCATGTCAATTTTATCGAGAAATATAATCTGCCGTTTACGCTGCTTTCCAATCCGGAGAAAGATGTATTGAAAACTTACGGCGCTTATGGCATTAAGAAGATGTACGGCAAGGAAACCGAAGGCGTAATCCGCAGTACATACATTATCGATTCGGAAGGCAGGATCTACAAATCGTGGAGAAATATCAGAGTAAAAGGTCATGTCGATAAAGTTACAGAGCAAGTAAAGAAACTCGTAAGTTAAAATCTATGCAGTTATTGCAAATCGATGAATAAGTTTACTATATTTATAGTTTGTGTTTTTAGGCAGCCATCTTAAATAGATTGGCAACTCGCAGAGTTTCGATAAAAAATTAAGGAAAGCAAATGCTGGATCCTGGTCTGACTGCCGTCGAAGTTTTAGGTCTTGCAATTGCGCAGGAAGTCGAAGCGCATAAACGATACAAACTCTTTTCTCAAAGAGTTAACAATCCATTGGTTAAAGAAAAATTTATCTCTTTAGCCAATGAGGAAAAAGCTCACCGCGAAATGCTTTATAAAATGTTGCAGCAATACACCGTCGAAGAGAAGCCGCCTCTGCCGAAGAAAGCTCCCAGATTGAATGAAGACGAAGAATTGAACCGGTCGCTGCCGGAGATTCTTGAGTTAGCGATCAAGAAAGAACAGGAAGCGCAGCAGTTTTATAAAGAGGCCGCCGAAATCGCGAAAGATTCAACCGGAAAGCATTTACTGCAGTACCTGGCAACATTTGAAGAGGGACACGAGCGAGCTTTAAAAGCGGAGTACGATTCACTGGCGAAATACCCGCGCTGGTTCGATATGGAAGGTCCTGATATTATGCTGGTTGGTCCTTAAGAAATTGAGACGATTCAAATTCTGCAACGGTCTGTTGCAGAATTTGAAAGCCTTTTCTATAGCTAAAGATACCAAAAAGCAAGCATAAGGCGATTCAGATTTGAATCAATCTGATCCACTTCCTGAGAGCATTCCGACTAAAATTACCCGGTTATTCGGGATTCGCTATCCCATTGTCCAGGGCGGAATGATCTGGGTTTCCGGGTGGAAACTGGCGGCGGCTGTTTCAAAGGCGGGGGGATTGGGACTGATCGGCGCCGGATCGATGACGCCCGCCCTTTTAGAGGAGCATATCCGCAAAGCGCAAGACGCCTGGGATGGTCCCATCGGCGTCAATATTCCGCTGATGCGCCCGGACGCCGCCGATCTGGTCGATGTTACGATTAATTCCGGCATTAAAATTGTCTTTACTTCCGCCGGCAATCCCGCCAAATTTACGCCTTTATTTCATAAACGCGGCATAATTGTGACTCATGTAGCGCCTTCCTTAAAGCTGGCTTTAAAGGCTGTGGAGCGCGAAGTGGACGCCGTTGTGGGCGAGGGCGCCGAAGCCGGAGGTCATAACGGCTATGAAGAAATCCCGACCTTTCCATTAATCCCAAGATTAGCCGATCATATTGAAAAACCGGTCATCGCCGCAGGCGGGATCCGAGACGGACGAGGCCTGGCGGCGGCTTTGGCTTTGGGAGCGGACGGCGTTCAAGTTGGAACTCGATTTGCCGCAACGATCGAGAGCTCGGCGTCGGAGGCTTACAAACAAGCGGTCCTCGATTCGAAAGAGCCGGCTACCGTGCTGACTGTGAAGCGAGTCAGCCCAACCAGAATGCTGATGGGTAAGTTTGCTCAAAAGGCTGTTGAGGCGGAGTTTTCCGGTATCGAGAAAGATCAGTTGGTGCAAATATTAGGCAAAGGGCGCGCGAGGCGGGGATTGTTTATGGGCGATTTGGAGGAAGGATATATGGAAGCGGGTGAAGTGGCTTGTGACATTGCAAATGTTATATCCGCAGAGGAAGTTGTGAAATCGTTTATTATAGATTATCTTAATACAGTCAGGCGATTGCCGGTGAATGGATAAGCGGCTTGCTTTTTTTTATCCGGAATGGCTGCGTATGGAAGGTTAATTTTATATGAGTGGAATAGGAACACGGATGACGCGGATGCAACGGATAATCGCGGATAAATTTCGCTGTTACTGCTATGTGCATTAAATAGCGTACGTACTCCTTGAGGCGCATAAACCTGAACTCGTTCCCACGCTCCAGCGTGGGAATGCATATCGGCCTTATCTAGTTATTAATAAGCGCCTAAAATAGTTTTATCTTTTAGGAGATCGGTTGTTTTCCTAACATTAGCGCAATACCGGCATTGTCAAGATGTTAGCAGATTGCTTAGTCTGCTAAAGGCAGACTCGCAATGACACTCTTTTCTGCACTTAGCAATAAGTATGCATTCCCACGCAGGAGCGTGGGAACGAGCCGGTAATATGTACACTATTTATTGCACATTGTAATATTATTTAGATTATAAAAAACGACAACTGCTTTGTGTTTGAACGACGCAAACAGCATACTGCCAATGAGTAGATATTTTCTCGAAAATAATTGAAATAACGTGACTTTGGTCAACTTGATTACGCTTGATTTTAATTATACTCTATGTAAGATGGTTGTTTTTGGGTTAATAGCGGCAGAATGAAGATTCGCAGCTTGGCATTATACCCGGCAAATCGCATTCGATGCGATCACAATTTGGGAATTTTTCATTTTCATGCTATTTTAGTTGTTTTTAGACTAATCCAAAGATTCAGTTTTAGATTTATATCTTTACCTGTAATCTAAATTGTTCATCCTAACCAAAATTTTGGAAGTAATACGGCGCGTCATAGGCAAGGCTCAATCTGCTGATTTTCGGTAGTTCCGCCCGTCGGTGGAGACGCCGTGCGCACCGCTTGGCATAAGTTTAAGGGAGGCATAATGAGTACTCGGTTTTTAGCTAAAAGTACCCTTTCATTTTTTCTGATTTTAGCCGCAGCTTTAACGGCTTATGGTCAGGAACACTTTCAGTACCAGCGTACCGATAATAATATGAGCGTTCTGGTCACGGCTGCGACTTTGAACGGCGAATCCTTAGTGGAAAATGATGAGATTGGAGTCTTCACTGAGGACGACCTTTGCGCTGGAGCCGCTGCTGTCGGCGCTGATTTCCCCAACCAGCCGGCGGGTATGGCGGCTTGGGGAACCGAACAAGGACAGAATAACGGATTTGCTCCAAATGAAGATCTGGCATTTAGAGTCTGGGACCACGCTGCAGACGAGGAATTTGTCGCCGAAGCCAATGCCGTTAATGGTCAATTGATATATACGATTAACGGATTTACCGTGGTAACGCTCGCGGCTGAAGGTGGACAACAGGAAGAGGAACCGAACATTGTCATCGCTGAAGACGCGCACGATTTCGGCGACGTCGCCGTCGGCGCTGCCGGCGAGTGGATACTGAATGTTTCCAACGACGGCGAGGCAGATCTTTTGATTCAGAATATTGAGACGCAAGGCGAATACTTTGCCGTCGATTTCCAGGAGGAAGCGACTGTCGAACCCGGCGGCGAGGTCGAGTTTACCGTGTCTTACGCGCCTGAAGAAGCCGGCGACCATCAGGGGACGTTGACCGTAACTTCAGATGATCCGGACAATGGCGAGATAGAAGTTTCGTTGACCGGAAGCGCTTTCGAAGAAGGAGCGCACTTTGAATTTGTAAGAACCGACGCCAATATGAGCGTGCTTGTAACAGAAGCGCTCATCGGTGGCGAATCATTAGTCGCGAATGATGAAATCGGCGTTTTTACAACCGACGATTTCTGCGCGGGCGCGGTTATTATCGAGGATAATTTCCCCGACAGTCCTGCAGGATTAGCCGCCTGGGGAACAGAACAGGGGCAGCGCAATGGATTTAATCCGGGCGAAGATCTGGCGTTCAGAGTCTGGGATCATCAGGCGCGGCAGGAATATCAAGCCGGCGCTGAGGTTGTGAACGGACGCCTCGTTTATACTGCAAATGGATTTGTGGTAGTTACTTTAAGCGCCGAGGGCGGCGAGCCTCAGCCGGAACTTTTCGTTAACGAGGATGAACACGATTTCGGCGGAGTGGTTGTCGGAGAAGAAGCAAACTGGACTTTGACTATCGGAAACTCCGGCGACGCCGATCTGGTCGTTACTGAAATTACTTCCGATAATGAAGCTTTTAACGCAGTAATTGATGAAGAAACCACAATTGAGCCTGAAGGTGAAGCCGAGTTTACGGTTACCTTTTCTCCGGACGCCGCAGACGTTTTTCAGGCGGCGTTAACGATATATTCCAACGATCCCGATGGTGAACATGTTGTGCAATTATCAGGAACCGGCGTCGAGGCTGAGGAACCGGATATCGTTTTACCGCAAGAGGTTCATGATTTCGGCGATGTCGTCGTGGGACGAAGCGAGGAATGGACATTTGAAATCGGCAACGACGGCGATCTGGAACTCGTTATCGAGAATATGGCTGTCGATGGGCAATACTTTTTCGTGAATTTTGAGAACGAGGTTACGATTGCCTCCGGCAACTCGACGGAATTTACCGTAACATTCGCGCCTGAAGAAGTCGGAGAATTTGAAGGAACGCTGACCATAGCCAGCAACGATCCCGACGAAGGTGAACTCACCGTAGATTTAACCGGAGCGGGAATTCAACAACAGGATGAAGCAGCAATAATCGTTGAACCGGATATTCTTCAATTCGGAAGAGTAATGAACGGCGAAGCGGAAGGAATGGCTGTTGCCATCAGCAATGCCGGCGGGGAGGATCTGGTCATCGATGCGGTCGATCTGGAAAGCGAAGTATTCAGCCATGACTTTGAAGAGGAAATTACAGTCGCCAGCGGCGAATCGACAGAAATAATGGTTACTTTTACACCGGATGAATCGATAAGCTTCATCTCCGAAATGACCATCCATTCGAACGATCCTGAAAACGGCGAGATTGCGGTCAGGATGATCGGCATGGGCTATTCGGATCAGGATGAACGTCATTTCAATTTTCGCCGCACCGACAACAACATGAGCATCCTGATTACGGAAGCGACATTGGATGGCGAATCCATCACAGAAGGCGATGAAATCGGAGTGTTTACCGGACAGGGATTCTGCGCCGGATCCGAACCGATTCCTGACGGTTTTCCCGAGAATTTAGTCGGGATCGCAGCCTGGGGAGCCGAACCGGAGAACATCAATGGTTTTATGCGCGATGAGGAAATGCACTTCGTTTACTGGATCGCTGACGAACAATTGGAAATCGAAGCGGTCGCCAATTTCCCGAACGGCGAAAACGCTTATCAGCCCAATGGCGTTTTAATCGGTACGCTTTCCGGCGAGACGCCTCCCATGCCGGAGATCGTCATTGAAGAAAACGCTCACGATTTCGGTGAAGCAGCAGTCGGAGAATCCGTCGATTGGGAACTGACCGTTCGAAACAACGGCGATGCGGATCTGATTATTTCCGCAATGGATATCGAGGGCGATTATTTTACGGCTGATTTTGACGGCGAGGTCGCCATAGAGCCGGAATCGGATCATGTTTTCACGATAACTTTCGCTCCCGAAGAAGAGGGACGGTACAACGCAACTTTGACGGTCTCTTCCAACGACCGTCACAATCCCGATATAGATATCGCCCTTCGCGGCGTAACCGAGGGATTCCAGCCTCCGACTATCGCTTTCGATCCGGGGGAGATCGATTTCGATCTTGTGTTCTTGGGCGAGGCGGGTGAAAGCATTTTGACCGTTTCCAATACGGGCGATGAAGCGCTTGTCATTTCCGCTGCGGCGATTGAGAGCGAGGTGTTTGCGATCGGTTTTGAAAACGAAATTACCTTGCAGCCCGATGAATCCGTCGAACTGACCGTAACGTTTGAACCGAACGCAAGCGGGATGCACGAAGCCGGCGCAGTTTTCGAGTCGAACGATCCGAACAACGAGCAGGCTTCGGTTCATCTGATGGGGCGGGGATTTGCTTTAGGCGAAGACCACTATTATGAGTTCGAGAACACGGACAACAATATGAGCCTCCTTATTATCGAGGCTACGTTTGACGGTGAGAGCATTGTACAATTCGATGAAATCGGAGCATTCACTCCCGGCGGCTTATGCGCTGGCGGCGTGTCGATTCCCGATGGGTTCCCGGAAGATAACGCCGGAATGGCGGTCTGGGGAGCTGAACAGGATCAGGATAATGGATTCCATCCCGGCGAGGAAATTAGTTTCCGTGTCTGGCTGCACGAAGCCAACATGGAATACGACGCGAATGCGCAGCTTGTGAACGGTAGCCTGGAATATACAATTAACGGTTTTACAGTCGTGAACATATCCGCCGAATCCGAACCGATACCGGATATTTCGCTGGATGAGTGGGAACACAATTTCGGTGCTGTCGAGATCGGTGAAGCGGCTGAATGGACGTTTACTGTGACCAATATCGGCGAAGCTGATCTGGTTATCGACGATATGGAGATCGACGAGCGGGCGTTCAGCGTCGATTTCGATCAGGAGGTTACGCTTGAAATGGAACAACAGGCTGAATTCACGGTTACGTTTCGGCCTGAAGAAGAGGGAAGGTTTGCCGGCGTTCTGTCGATTCATTCCAACGATCCGCGCGATGAGATCGTGCAAATCGATCTCACGGGGGTTACCGTTGGATTTATGCCGCCCACTATTGCCGTCGAGCCTCAAGAACTGGACTTCGGCAGAGTCGTCGTTGAAGAAAATAGAGCCTTAACGATCTCGATATCCAATGAAGGCGATGAAGTTTTAAGCATCCAAGATATCGCTTCCAATAATGAGATATTCGCTGTCGATTTCGAGGGCGCATTCGATATCGAGCCTCATGAGTCCAGCGAAACGACCATAGTCTTTTCGCCAGTGGAAGGAGGCGATTATGAAGGGGATCTGACAATACGGTCGAACGATCCTGAAAACGGCGAGGTCATGGTTGCAATGACGGGCGTCGGTTTTGATCCCGATGATATGTTCTATTGGGAATATGAAACGACCGACGTCAATATGAGCGTCCTGATTACGGAAGCTACTCTTGACGGCGAATCGCTGGTTGAAAACGACGCGATCGGCGTGTTCACTCCCGACGGTTTATGCGCGGGCGGGGAGTACGTACCGGCGGGATTTCCTGACGAGAGAATGGGAATTGCCGCGTGGGCGGCTGAACAGAACCTGGACAATGGATTCCATCAAGGCGAAGACTTAGCTTTTCGTTTCTGGGATCATAACGCCGATGAGGAATGGGACGCCGAAGCGGAAGGCGTTAACGGCGAAGTGATTTTCACGCCTAACGGTTTCCTGGTTGTAACCTTGTCAGCGGTGCGCGAGGTTGTCGAAGCGCCGGAAATCGAAGTCAGCGAATTGATGCACAACTTCGGCGTCGTTGCCGTGGGCGAATCCGACGATTGGAACTTTACCGTTTCTAACCACGGCAACGCAGACCTGATAATAGCGGAAATGCCGGTCGAGGGCGATTATTTTTCGGTGAATTTCGAAAATGAAATTGCAATCGAGCCGGATAATTCCGCAGAATTTACGGTTACATTTGCGCCGGAGGCTGAAGGATCGTTCGAAGCGGTTTTAACCATCCGATCAAACGATCCCGACAACGAGGAAGTTGAAATAGAGCTTATGGGTACGACTGAGGAAGATGCGGCGCCGCCCATGATTGCCGTCGAGCCTGAGGAAATTAACTTCGGGCAGGTGGTGATAAACGCTCGCAGGAACAGTGCGTTGACCATTACGAATGAGGGCGAAGCGGTTCTGATCGTCGATGAGATTGCCGTCGATAATGACGCGTTCGCCGTTGAATTCGACGCACAGCTCGAACTGGAAGCCGGACAGTCGGCGGAATTAACGGTTGCGTTCGCACCGGATGCAATTGAACAGTTCGAGGGCGATCTTACGATTCATTCCAACGATCCTGAGAACGGCGAGATTGTCGTTCACCTGATGGGAGCGGGAATCGAACCGGGCGGACCTCATTTCCGGTTTGTTAATACCGACGCCAACATGAGCATTCTGGTTCTCGAGGCTGTGTTAGACGGCGAGAGTCTTGTCGAGAACGATGAGATTGGAGTCTTTACGCCGGACGGTTTATGCGCCGGCGGTGAAACCGTTCATGCGAATTTCCCTGATGAAGCCTTAGGTTTGGCTGCCTGGGGCGCTGAACAGAACATGGACAACGGTTTCCATCCCGACGAAGCTCTCGCATTCAGAGTCTGGGATCACGCGGCGCAGGAAGAATGGGCTGCGGAAGCCGAAGCGGTTGGCGGCGGCGAACTGGTCTGGCAGGTTAATGGATTCCAGCCGGTTAATTTGACCGCAATTCGCGAAGTCGAGGAAGCTCCGGCTATCGAAACGGAGTTCAACGGCAACTTTGGGGCGGTGGCGGTCGGCGAATCGTTAGATCGAACGCTAACCATCGCCAATGCGGGCGATGCCGATCTGGTTGTCAGCGATATTTCTGTCGAAGGAGATTACTTTACGGTCAACTTCGAGGAAGAAGCGACAATCGAACCGGACGCCCGGCAGGAATTCACGGTTACGTTCGCGCCGGAAGAAGCGGGCGTTTACGAAGGTGAATTGAGCGTCACGTCGAATGATCCTGAAAATGAAGTTTTACTCTTCGATCTGAACGGAATCGGCGGCGAACAGGAGCTGCCCAATATCGCAGTCGAACCGGACAATATCGACTTCGGCGAAGTGAACGTTGGAGAAGCGGTTCAAGAGCAGATTACGATTCAGAATACAGGTAACGCGGATCTGGAAATCGAAGATATTATGATCGATGGCGACGGATTCGGCTTAGGCGAGATTGCCATTGGCGAGGAAGTTATCGAATTCGATTGGGATTTCATTATGAGCGACCAGAACATGTCGATCCTTATCCAGAGCGCCGCGTTGAACGGCGAAGATTTAGCCGCCGGCAATTATGTGGGCGTGTTCAACGAAGCCGGCAATTGCTGCGGTTTCTCGGAGGTAGAGGACCAGGGAGCGCAGCTGGGCGTAACCGGATGGGCGGCTGAAGATCAAGATGAGCCATTCGGATTCTCAAACGGCGATCCGATCGAATACCGTTACTGGATAGCCGAAGAAAGCCGGGAATATATCGTTTCGAATATCGACGTAATTAATGGCGTCCAGAACGAGTTTGTCATTAACGGTTTAATCGTTCTAAATCTGGGTGCGGACGATGACGACCGTTTGGCGGTCGGCGTTCTTGAACCGGATGAAGAAATGACGGCTGCGGTTAACTTCGAACCCCCGCAAGTGGGAGAATTCGCAGGTTCGGTTATGATCGTATCCAACGATCCCGACAGCCCGGAAGTCGAGGTTGGTTTGGCGGGAGACGGTTTTCAAGCTGCGCCGGCGATTGTCTTATCCAGCGGCGAGCATGATTTCGGTCGAGTCCGCGTAGGCGATTCGGTCGAATGGACGTTTACAATCTCAAATGGCGGCAATGAAGCGCTTGAGGTAGAATCTGTCGAAACAATCGGCGACTATTTCGCGGACAATATCGACGAAGCTTTCAGCCTCGATCCACAGGCTGAATTAAACGTCACCGTAGTATTTTCACCGGAGGAAATCGGTGAATTCGAAGGCGGCGTGGTAATAGCCTCCAACGATCCGAACAACGGCGAAGCGCGTGTGGAACTGAGCGGAATAGGCCGCGATCCGGAAGAAAGACATTACGATTTTGAAAGAACCGATGCGAATATGAGTTTTCTCATTCAGGCTGCGACTTTGGATAACGAATCGCTGGTCGAGGGCGATGAGATCGGGGCTTTCACGCCGGACGGATTGTGCGCCGGCGCCGAAGTCGTTCCCGACGGCTTCCCGGACGAACAGCTTGGTTTAGCCGCCTGGGGAGCGGAGCAAAATCAGGACAACGGTTTCCATCCCGGCGAAGAAGTTGCCTTTAGAATCTGGGATCATTTCGCCGATGAAGAATTCGAGGCTGAGGCTGAAATTGTCGCCGGCGGATTGGCGTGGCAGATCAACGGTTTTGCCGTCGTCAGACTGGAAGCTTTTAGAGGCGGTGAAGACCAACCGGAGATTGCGGTTGATTTCGACGGCGGCTTTGGAATCGTTGCAGCAGGCGAGTCGCTGGATCGCACGCTGACGATTAGCAATGCCGGAGCAGCCGATTTGACCGTTGAAAACATTGCAGTCGAAGGCGCTGGCTTTGCGGTTGATTTCGAACAGGAAACCACCATCGAACCGGACGCTATGCATGAGTTTACCGTAACATTCGAACCGGACGCCATCGAAGACTATCAGGGAACATTAACCATAACTTCGAACGATCCGAATCACGCTGAAATCCAAATCGATCTGACCGGCGCAGGCGGCGGCGCGATTATCGCCGTCGAACCGGACGAAATCGATTTCGGCGCGGTGGCGGTTAACGAAGAAGCGGTGCGGAACCTGACTATATCCAACATCGGCAATATGGCGCTGACCGTTACCGATATTTCCATTGATGATGAAGAACATTTCCGCGTCGATTTCGGTGATATTGAAGAGGAATTCGACTGGGAATTTGTGCGCACCGAAATCAATATGTCGATCATCGTTCAGAACGTAGATCATGGCGGCGAAGATCTTGCCGCGGGCAACGTCGTCGGAGTCTTTACCGAAGATGGAGTCTGCGCCGGTTTCGCTCCGGTCGAAGAGCCCGGCGCGCAGATCGGGCTTGCCGTCTGGGGCGATGATCAGACTACTGAAGATATTGTCGAAGGTTTCATGGCGGGTGAAGAAATATTTTACATGATCTGGGATAACGAAGCGCATCAGGAATTTAATGCTGTGGCGGAATACACCAGAGGCGAAGGCGTCTGGACTGCCAATGGGTTCGCCGTTTGCGACTTGACTACCCAGCGGGAGTTCGAGCCGGGAGATATTATGCAGGTCGAAATCGAACCGGAGGGATCGGTTGAAGTTCCGGTTTACTTCATGGCTGATGAAGCCGGCGATTATGACGCGACGCTCACCGTATCCTCAGACGATCCGAACAACGGCGAACTGGACGTTCCGGTTCAAGCTCAAGCAGAGGCTGGAGACGCTGATATCGAAGTTTCCGCAGACGCGCATGACTTCGGCGGCGTAAACGTCGGCGAGAGCGCCGAGTGGACGTTCACGATTTCAAATCTTGGACAGGATGTTCTCACAATTGAGAATATCGAAGTCGATAACGACGCCTTTACTATCGATCCAGCGGATGGATTCGAACTTGAAGGCGAGGCTTCGCGGGAAGTGATGGTAACTTTCACTCCCGACGACAGGGGCGGCTACGAAGGCGATCTGGCAATTATGTCCGATGATGAGGACGAAGGCGAAATTCACATAGCCTTGACGGGATCAGGGAATCGACCGGATATCGAAGTCGATGCAGACCAGATAGATTTTGGCGAAGCCGATATTAATGAGGAAGTGGAGCGCAGCTTCACGTTGCGCAACGAAGGCAACGTCGATCTGGTTGTCGAAGAAATTGCGGTCGATGATGAAGATCATTTCAGGATCGAGTTCGATCAGGAGCGGCAAGAATTCGATTGGGAATTCACAATAACGGAAAACAACATGTCCATTATTGTGAACGAGGCTGTACTTAATGGCGAAGATCTCGGCGCAGGCGGCTATGCCGGCGTATTCACGCCGGAAGGTTTGTGCGCAGGCTATTCGGAAGTTGAAGAACCGGGCGAACAAATTGGAATCGCCGCCTGGGGAGACGATCCGAATACTCAGGAAATCGATGGATTCCGAGCGGACGAGGAAATAGGCTATCGATTCTGGGACAGCGAGGCAGGCAGGGAATACGAAACTGAAGCCGCTTACCAGCAAGGAGACGGCGTCTATGCTGCCAACGGATTTGCCGTCGTCGATCTGGAAGCCGGCGGGAACGTCGATCCGGACGATATCGCCGAATCCGTGATCGAACCGGATGGAGAGCTGGAAGTTTTCGTGTATTTCCAATCCGATGAAGAGGGCGATTATGAAGCGGTCGTAACGATCACGTCCAACGATCCTTATGACGGGGAATTGGAGATCGGGCTGCGCGCCCTTGTTGGCGTCGAACCGCCTCAAATAGCGCTTTCCGACAACGCTCATGACTTTGGGGACGTGCTTGTGGGGAACGGAGAGGAATGGACGTTCACCATCACAAATGAAGGCGGAGCAGTTCTTGAAATCGATTCAGTTACAACTGCCGGAGACTACTTTGCCGATAACATCGACGAAGCCTTCAACCTTGAACCGGGCGCTGATCGGGAGGTTACGGTCACATTTGCTCCTGAGGAAGCGGGTGATTTTGAAGGCATGGTTCTGATAACTTCGAATGATCCCGATAATGGAGAAATCGAAGTTGCATTAGCCGGCAGAGGCGTCGATGAAGATCTGCCGGATATCGAGCTATCGACCGATGAAATTGACTTCGGTGAAGTTCCCGCCGGCGAGGTGGCAGAAGAAATCTTAACAATTGCCAACCGCGGCGGAGCCGTTTTGGAAATCGAGGAAATCAGCATCGACGGCGACGAGGTTTTCGACGTCCAATTCGAAGGCGGTCAAGGCGGCGATTTCGACTGGGACTTCGTCATTACCGACGCCAATATGTCCGTTCTGATTCAGAACGCCACACTGAACGGCGAAGATCTGGTTGAAGGCGACGTGATAGGCGTCTTCACGGAAGACGGCGATTGCGCCGGTTATGAGACGGTCGAAGAGCCGGGAGCGCAAATTGGAGTTACCGCCTGGGGATCGGAACAAGGCGAGGATAATGGTTTCCAGCCCAACGAAGCTGTCGAATTCCGTTTCTGGGATAACGACGCCGGATTTGAATTCGTTGTCGATGAAGTGCAAATCATTAATGGCGTGCAGCAGGTTTATGTTACTAATGGCTTGCTTGTAGCCAACCTCGCAGCCGAAGGCGAAGTCCAGAATCAGAACAGTATCGAGCCTGGCGATGAAATGGAAGTTACCGTTACGTTTGCGCCTGAGGAAGCGGGCGAGTTCAACGCGATCATAACGGTATTATCCAACGATCCCGACGAGGGCGAGGCTGATGTTGCCTTGACCGGAACAAGTTCCGAACCTATGCCGGAAATCGAGGTATCCGCTGATGAACATGACTTTGGCAGAGTCATTCTTGGCGAGGAGCGGGAATGGACGTTTACCATCGCGAACATCGGCGAAGAGGTTCTCGAAGTGGAATCGGTCGAAACCGCAGGAGATTACTTCTCGGACAACGTCGATGAGGGATTTGCGCTTGAACCTGAGGAAAGCCGGGAAGTGACCGTAACCTTCTCGCCTGAAGAAGCCGGCGAGTTCGAAGGAACGGTTGTCATCACATCCAACGATCCTGACAGGCAGGAAGTGAATATTGCCCTTAGCGGCGTAGGTCGCGATCCTGATGAACGGTATTTCAGATTTGATCGAACCGACACGAACATGAGCGTTCTGGTTCAGGATGCGACGCTTGACGGGGAATCGCTGGCTGCGGGCGATGAAATAGGCATATTCACTCCCGATGGCTTATGCGCCGGCGGGGAAGTTGTACCGCAGGGATTCCCGGACGAGCGCATAGGACTCGCTGCATGGGGAGCGGAAAACGAGCGCGACAACGGATTCCATCCCGATGAGGAATTATTCTTCCACGTCTGGGATCACAATGCCGACGAAGAATGGGAAGCCGAAGCCGAGTTCGAGGTCGGCGAGAATGTGTGGCAGGTGAACGGTTTTGCAGTCGTTATTCTGACCGCCGAAAGGATTCAGGAAGCTCCGGCAATCGATTATCCTGAAGCGCATGATTTTGGCGGCGTTATGGTTGGCGCATCGCGAGAATGGACGCTGGAAATCGGAAATACCGGCGACGCCGACCTGATTATTCAAGGCCTGGAAATAAATAACGGACAGTTCGAGGTTTCCTTTGACGAAGAAATTTCTATCGCCCCCGATGAATCCTCCGAATTTACCGTAACCTACGCGCCGGATGAAGTCGGAGATCATCAGGGAATATTGACCGTAACATCGAACGATCCTCAAAACGGCGAGGTCGAGATAGCCCTCAGCGGAACCGGTTTTGAGCCGGAATTTGCAGATATCGAACTCGATCAGGATGAAATCGACTTTGGTGACGTTCCAGTCAACGAGTTCCGCGTTATGGATTTAACCGGTAGAAATGCCGGCGACGCCGAACTGGTTATAGCGGACTTACAAACGCAGGGCGATGGTTTTTCGGTTGCATTCGAAGATGAAATCGTAGTGCAGCCGGGAGAGGATTTTGCAATTTCGGTGCGATTCGAACCTGATGAAGAGCGGGAATATCAGGGAATTTTAACGATTTCATCGAACGATCCTAATGACGATCAACTCGAGGTGGCGCTTACCGGATCCGGTATTGAGGAAGGAGCGCATTTCCGGTACAGGAGAACCGATTTAAATATGTCGGTAATCGTGCGCGAAGCTACAATTCGCGGCGAATCGCTGATCGAAGGCGATGAAGTAGGCGCCTTTACAGCCGACGGTTTATGCGCCGGCGCAGGAGTCGTCGACGGCGAAGGATTTCCTCTTGGGCTTGCCGCCTGGGCGGACGATCCGCATACTCAGGAAATCGACGGCTTCAGAAACAATGAAGCGGTCGCCTGGAGGATTTGGGATGACGACGCCGGCAGGGAATACAACGGAATTGCAAACTATGTTCAGGGAGACGGCAGATTCCACGCCGAGTCTTTGACCGTAGTGAATCTGAGCGCCGAGATTGTCGAGGAAGGTCCTCAGATCGCCGTCAACGCCTTGCAGCATGATTATGGAAGATTACTGCTGGGCGATGAAGAGATGTGGGAACTTGTTATCATGAACACCGGCGAAGAAGCGCTGATTCTCGAATCTATGGAGACTGACAATGAAGCTTTTTCGATAGACGGATTTGAGGAAAACGTTGAGATCGAACCGGAAGCTTCGATTTCCGTGGACGTCACATTTACGCCGGATGAGGTTATGGAATATGAGGCGACGCTGACGATCGCTTCGAACGATCCGAACACGCCGGAACTGAATATAACCTTGTTAGGCGAAGGCATCGAGGAAGCGCCGCCGCAGATCGGGCTGTCCGCGATGGAATTCGATTTCGGCGAGGTTGAAATCGATACCGAAGCCGATTGGATGCTCCGAATCTCGAATGCAGGTGGATCGATTCTGCAGGTGGAGGAATTGGAAATCGATGGCTTTGGTTTCACTGTCGAACCCGCCGAAGCTTTTGAACTTGAAATCGACGGCGAGCGCGAGGTAACTATAACCTTCGCTCCTGATGATGAAATCGATTTCAACGCTTCTTTAATTATCCGTTCCAATGATCCCGGCGACCAGGTTGTCGAGGTAAGTCTCAGCGGCGTCGGCGTCCCGCCGGATTATCACTGGGAATTCATCGAAACCGACAACAATATGTCATTGTTGATTCAGGAAATATCGGTTAACGAAGAGCAGATGGCTATCGACGGGCAGGTCGGAGTGTTTACTGAGGATGGAATCTGCGCCGGCGTGAGTGTAATTCGCGAATATCCGGTCGGATTGGCCGCCTGGGGTGACGATCCGAACACCGAAGACGTGGTGGAGGGTTTCACTGAAGATCAAGAGTTATTCTACCGGCTGTGGGACCCCGATCTGGGTCGCGAAATGGACGCTGAAGCGGAATACATCGAAGGCGAAGGTTTCTATGAAGCAAACGGCGTAGCGGTCTTGAACCTGACAGCCATGTTCGAACAGCATTTCGAGAATCCGGTCAGAACGGACAACAACCACACGCTGTTAGTCCAGGAAGCCGTTTACGACGGCGATCCTCTGGCAGCCGGCGATGAGGTCGCCGTGTTAACTGAGGATGGGACGGTTGCCGGATTAGCCTTATTGAACGATCCGGGAGACGAGCAGTTCGGATTGACCGCCTGGGGAGACGACGCCGCGACAGAAGACGTGATCGAAGGTTTCGTTCCCGGCGAGGAATTCACGTTCATGGTCTGGGATTCGGACGCCGAGGTCGAACTGGAAGCCGATCCCGAATGGATCGACGACGGACCGCGCGTTTACACGATCAACGGATTCACCGCGCTCCGCCTGGAAGCCCATGAAATCGTAAACGATCCGCCGGAAGTTGTTCAGGGAATCGATAATATCACGGTCGATGAGGACCCCGGACAGGTTGTGGTCGCCGATCTGGATGATGTGTTTGAGGATCCCGACGGCGACGAACTGGCGTTCGCCTTTGCCGGAGCGCCGGACGAGATCAACATGTCTCTCGATAATGAAAACGTTCTTTCATTCACGCCAGATGAAAACTATAATCTTCCGGATGGAGTCGAAATAACGGTTACGGCGACCGATCCCGGCGAAGAAAGCGCAGAGGATGTTTTCATGCTGACGATTAGCCCGATCAACGATGCTCCTGAAGTCATCGATCCCATCGATGATATTACGGTCGATGAAGATCCGGGGCAGGTGGCGGTTGCCGATCTGAATGAAGTCTTTTTCGATCCTGATTTCGTTAACGGCGACGAGCTCAGGTTTTCTTTAAATGTAAATGAGCTGCCGGAAGAATTGGGCCTAGGCGTCGATGAAGACGGCGTCTTATCCTTCAGACCCGCCGATAATTTCAATATTCCGAATGGTCTGGAAGTTGTGATAACCGCTGCCGACGCCGAAGATGCGAGCGCCGATGAGTCCTTTGTTGTAACCATAACACCGGTTAACGACGATCCGGAATTGGTTGAGGCGATCGGGGATGTTGAAATCGATGAGGATACTAATGTATTTGTCATTGCCGAAGACTTGACCGATCATTTCATAGACGTCGATAACGATCTCGAATTCGACTTTGAAGGCGCGCCGGAAGAGGTCAATATGGCTGTTGAAGACGGCGTGACGCTTGTTATTAGACCGGAAGAAAACTTCAATATCCCCGATGGCGTCGAGATTACGATTATCGCATCGGAAGTGGACGGCAGGGCGGTCGCTGCGGCGAGATTCAATCCATTCCAGCAGAACAGGCAGGCGCAGCTTAACACGCCAGATCGCGGCGTTCGTCGAGCCGGACATATCGCGGGATGGAATCCGCGCCGCGATGATCCGATTGAGGATACATTTACGCTGACGATCAATCCGCTGCCCGATGATCCGGAATTTGAGGGCGATTACGACGATACCGTCTTCGAGGAAGATTTAGTCGAATTTACTCTCGATGCGGATGACCCGGACGGAGATGACCTGACGTTCGAGATGACCGATAACGCCGGCGTCGAGGACGCTCAATTTAACGAAGAAACGGGAGAATTCAGTTGGCAGACCGAGCTGTACGACGGCGGATTTACGCTTGATGGAGCGGAGTATCAATTCGAATTCACGGTAACGGATGAAGACGGCAATCAGGATGAAATTCAGGTTGTGATCACTGTTGAGCCGATCAGACCGGTTATCCTTGAACCGGCTGAGGAGCCGGAATTTGAGGTGGATGTGCAGGAAGATGAAGAAATATTCATACCACTTTCCGCTGAAGATCTGACAGATGATCCTGAAGATTTAGCCTGGATGGCTCCTGAAAATCTCGGAGATCTGCCCGGCGATCCTGTTTTTGAGGATTTGGAGGACGGCACAGCCGAGTTTTTCTGGACGCCGCCGTTCAACGCTGAACGTGTTTACAGATTGCTATTTATCGTCAACGATCCCGATGAACACGCTGATTCGATAACTGTAACCATAAATGTCGAGGATGTGAATTTAGCGCCATATTTTGTTGAACCGAGCGATGAGAGGCGACATGTAATCGATATTGACGAAGGCGTCGAAATTGAATTCGATATTATGGCGGTCGATCCTGATGATGATGAGTTGAATTATGTTTTAGACGAGGATCTCGGCGACTTGCCCGGCAACCCACAGATAGTTGATGGCAACGATTTTCACTTTAGCTGGACTCCGCCGTTCGAGGGAGCGGATCGAAATTATGAGATCGATTTCTACGTCAACGATGGAGACCTGGAAGATATTTTAACGGTTGTCTTTAATGTAAACGATCGCAATCCGCCGCCAGATATAATTGGCGTCATTAACAACGTTCTTATGATGGAAGACGCCGAACCGGCGTCAATCGCCAATCTCGATACTGTGTTTACAGATCCTGAGGGCGGCGATCTGAACTTCCAGTTTGAAGGAGTTCCGCAAGGCGTGGAATTAGCTCCCGATAACGAAAATGAGCTGATAATTACTCTGGATGCGAATTTCAACATGCCGGACAGCGTCGAGGTGACCGTAGTGGCTGTCGAACCGGGAGGCCTCGAAGGCCGAGAGTCCTTCTGGCTGATGGTAGAGCCGGTGAACGACGCTCCGCTGCCGTTCTCGCTGCTGGCTCCGAACGACGGTTACGAAATCGACCGAGAGACTTACGAGGTAACTTTCGAATGGGAGGAATCAGAAAACGTGGACGCCATTAACGGCGATGAGATTAAGTACGCCTGGTATATCCACGCGGTTCATCAGGAAGCGGGGGTCGATACGACGGCTTTCGTTGGAGATCTTGAGGAAACTTCATTTACGCCTGAGGATTTGGAAAACTATCTGATTTCACTCGGCATTTATGTTACCGAGGGAGACGTTTCGGTTCCGGTCGAATGGTGGATCGTTGCGGAGGACGAAACCGATTCGACTGTTCAATCAACAGAAACCTGGACAATTGTGGTTCCCGTCCCTGTGTCCGTCTCTGATTCTCATCCCGGCATACCCGGCGAATACAGCCTGAGCCAGAATTATCCGAATCCGTTCAATCCGACGACCGTTATCGAGTTCGCTCTGCCGAACGCAGCGGACGTTAGACTTTCGGTTTGGGATCTTTCGGGAAGGCGCATAACCGATTTGGTGCACGGTTGGAAATCTGCGGGCTTGCATCAAGTGGAATGGAACGCCGATGGCTTGCCGGCAGGCGTTTATCTGATTAGATTCGACAGCGGCGAACATCACTTTATGCGCAAGGCGATTCTGATGAGGTAGCGTTGTTTATGCTGCATTTATAATGCCGGAAAGGGGGCGTGTTAACGCCCCCTTTTTTTTAACCTTGAAAATACATATTTTATGTTGTAGTTTATAAGGTTATGCTAAGGCGAGATTCAGCGCTTTCGCATTTTGAAGAAAGTAACACAAAACTTAGAACCTATATGTACAAAAAACTTCTTCTGGTTATAGCAATTCTCGGCGTTTTGTTCAGCGGCTGCGGTTATAAAATGCCTTTTATAGATCTATTCGATAGCGAGAAATCAGAAGATTCTGATTCTGTTGAAATAGACTCGCTCGAAAACCTCAACCAGGACGAAATAGAGCTTGCACAACCGATAAACGGCGTCGAACTGCATGAGCTCAGCGTCATTGAAAAACTGGACTCGACGGCTCAAATGATGGATATAGCCGCGACGATGCTTGACGATGAGCAGTTCACAATGGCGGGATATTATTTTGCTTTGGCAAAAGTGATGATTTCCAGCGTAGATCCAAACAGTCTGGGCGAGTATGAAGGATATTACAAGGATTTAGTGCTTGATATTAATAATTTTTACGGTTCTTACGTTTCCGGCGTCGATGTGCTTCCCAGAGAGAGCCCGCCTGAAGCGATTATAGCCGGCATCGAAGAAACGCAGATCGATTCAGCCGAGGTTGAAGCCGATACATTGGAAGTGGACGTCGATTCGCTGAAAATAGAGATTTCAGAGTTATCCCGGCCTGAGGTTACTTTCGACTCCACCGAACTGGAAGCGACGCTTGACACGATTCGCGTACTGCCGCCTATTCCGCTTGAGAGAAACTATAAAGTTGAACGAGCGATCAGTTTTTTTCAAAATAAAGGGCGCAAAGTATTTAACAAATGGCTTGAGCGAGGCGAGTATTTCATCCCGGTTCTGCTTCCGATACTGCGGGAGGAGGGATTGCCCGACGAGATAGTGTTTTTAGCTATGATCGAGTCGGGATTCAATCCGAAAGCGTATTCTTATGCGCATGCCTCCGGTCCCTGGCAGTTTATTTCATCCACCGGCAGAATATTCGGATTAGAGGTTGGCTGGTGGTACGACGAAAGGCGCGATCCTGCAAAATCGACTCGCGCCGCCGCCCGCTACCTGAAGAAGCTGTACGCCGATTTTAACGACTGGTA
>CAZWOY010000019.1:0-20917 GCA_964635255.1 uncultured bacterium | reverse complement strand
CCCACGCGGGAGCGTGGGAACGAGTTATATGCATTCCCACGCGGGAGCGTGGGAACGAGTTACCGCTTATAAGGCGGATGTACGCTGTTTAATGCACATACGCTGTTTAATGCACAGTAGTAAAATGGAAAACATATTAAACAAAAAGGATTGAGAAATGGCTGTTAAGAAAAGCGATACTCAAAAGACAAATAATCGATCGGAGCGCGCGACACAAAGAACGCGAGCGCTCGAACTGGCAATGGCGGAAATTGAGAAGCAGTATGGACGCGGCTCAATTATGCGCCTTGGCGATGAAAGCGCCAAAATTAAAGTGAACGTGATCCCTACCGGATCTATTTCCCTCGATTCGGCGTTAGGCGTCGGTGGGATGCCGCGCGGCAGAGTCGTCGAGATTTTCGGCGCAGAGTCCTCAGGCAAAACAACCCTGGCGCTCCATTTAATCGCCAACACTCAAAAACTGGGCGGTATGGCGGCGTTTATCGATGCTGAGCATGCTTTGGATCCGCACTATGCAAGCGCTTTGGGCGTCGATACGAAAAACCTTTTGATTTCCCAGCCGGACACAGGCGAGCAGGCTCTGGACATTGCGGAAACCCTCGTCAGGTCGGGCGGCATAGACGTCGTGGTTGTCGATTCGGTGGCTGCGCTGGTCCCGAAGGCTGAGATCGAAGGCGATATGGGCGACCAGCAGGTCGGTCTGCAGGCGCGGCTGATGTCGCGAGCGCTGCGAAAACTCACCGGGACAGTTTCCAAATCGAACACCTGCTTCGTGTTCATCAACCAGGTCAGAATGAAGATCGGCGTTATGTGGGGCAATCCGGAAACGACGACCGGCGGGATAGCTCTCAAGTTCCATGCGACTGTACGAGCAGAGATCAAACGCGTCGGCTTCCTGAAGGACGGTACGGAAGTAATCGGCAACCGCACGCGCGTCAAGCTGGTTAAAAACAAGATAGCTCCTCCGTTTAAAGAGGTCGAATTCGACATACTTTACGGCAAGGGCATTTCAGCCTTAGGCGAACTGGTCGATCTCGGCACGGAAAAAGGCATTATCAAGCGAAGCGGCACCTGGTATTCTTATGGCGACGAAAGATTAGGCCAGGGCAGAGAGCGAGTCGTAACTTTCCTGAGCGAAAATCCGGACATAAGGGCGGAAGTAGAATCCAAACTTCGCGAAGCGCTGCAGTTGCCGGTGGTTGGGAATTTTAATGAATGAGACATTCATTTTTCGCAAAATCTGGGCAGTTCTCTGCCCAGGTTCATTGTTTCCGATTAGGACAGTTGCATATTCGATATTGATACTTCGATTGTGAATTGCATTATGTCGGACAAAACCCCAAAATATTGCATTGAATAGAATTATGAACCTTAGCAAGGCGCAAAAACAAAAAGCTAAAGAAGATTTTTTAAGCGCGCTCAAGGAATTCATTGGAAAAATGCGCGACCAGGTCAGCAGTAAAGAGGGCGATTGGACGGTCAAAGGTTTTATCGATATTTACAGGAATATATATACTATAAGCGCCGATACGAAGATTATTTCGAAGATTTTAGAAATTCATTTATTTCCTCAAATCCTGCAGTTTGCCAAAGAACAAGGCTATTCAATCGTTTTATTACTACGTGCAGAAAAAAGTGTCATTGCGAGTCTGCCTTTAGCAGACTAAGCAATCTGCTAACATCTTGACAATGCCGGTATTGCGCTAATGTTAGCAAAACAACTGATCTCCCAAAAGATAAAACTATTTTATGCGCTTATTAATAACAGAACATCAGAACTGGTATCCGGATCTAAGTTTTGTCAATCTGGAAAACCAAAACCTTAAATTTGCGGTCGATTTGAAAACTGCCTATCGGGATTCTAAATTCCCGGGACATATCAGTGGTTTTACACTCGGAAGTCATGGGGCCTACTTTAGAAATCGAACTTCTAAGAAGAATATTCAATTTCCCTACGGAGATTACAGCGGTCATTTCTGTCTTGGGATTATATACTCAAGAAAGGACTCGCGAAAGATCGATGAGACGGAAATTATAAAAGTAAATGAATTAGAAGCGGACGACTTTCAAAAAGAGCCGATTAAACGGCGTGTTGTAACAAAAGTGGATAAATTGCGCTCGATTGTTTCGGTCATCGAAGATATTTTAACCGGGAACGGTATTTTTGCGCGGCTTGGCGAAGAATGGTTCGACGAATACTGGATGAACTTTGGCATAGCCAAAATGCGAAAAGGAAGAAAGTCAATCAGCATCAAACGATTGGAGGATTTTGTTAAATTTAAGGGGGGAGATGAATCTTTAATTGTACCGATGGAAACCAAAAAAAGAAGACAGTGAAGATAATAATACCGCCAATTAAAAGCCAGGGGATAAAATCTAAACTCGTTCACTGGATAATGTCTTTAGTTCCTGAGATTTCCGGCAGATGGATTGAACCGTTTTTAGGCACGGGCGTCGTCGCCTTTAATGCCGGTCTTAATTATGCGCTTTTAAGCGATACCAACCCGCATATAATAAGATTCTATAAAGAAATTCAAGACGGGAAAATTAGCCCGTCTCTTGTTCGATCTTATTTAGAGGAAGAAGGAGCTAACCTAAAACACGCCGGGAACGACGGCTATGATCATTTTAACAAAGTAAAAGAACGATTTAATAAATATAAAAATCCACTGGATTTTCTTTTCCTTTCCCGGGCGGGTTTTAATGGAATGATGAGATTCAACCGAAAGGGAGAATGGAACATCCCATTTTGTAAAAAACCGGAACGCTTCACAAAATCTTATATCACAAAAATAGTTAATCAAGCGGCTAACGTCAAATGCATTATTCGCCCGGAATGGATCTTTATGAATAAGTCTTTCGATAAAATAATTCCTTTAGCGGAGCCGGATGATATTATTTATTGCGATCCGCCTTACGCCGGCAGATACGTCGATTATTACAACGGCTGGTCGGAAAAGGACGAAAAATTGCTCTTTGAGCTGTTGAGCGATACCCCAGCGAGATTTATTCTCTCTACCTGGCGCCATAATGATTACAGGGAAAATGAGATGGTTCAAAAATATTGGAAGGATTTTAATATTGTAACCAGAGATCATTTCTATCATTCGGGCGGGAAATTAGAGAATCGGCGTTCGATCGTTGAGGCGTTAGTTTTTAATTTCGCGGCAAATATTAAAAAGCATAACCACTTAGTCGTTCCAAAACCGGAACAAATTCTAATATTTAAAAAACGCGAAAAATATGTTTCCCAGCAATTAGATAAAATGGATAATTGATTAATTCTAATCGAATGGCAAAACTCTATGCCCCCCAAAACCCCAAAACAAACCGCCTGCGCCCTTTTATCCCGCCGGTCGCTGACCTGCGATGAGCTGCGCGGGAATCTATTGAAAAAAGGCTTCAAGGAAAGTGAAATCGATGAACTTATGGCTGAACTGGTAGAAGATAATTACATCGATGAACAAGCCATCGTCGAAGACCATGTAAAACGCAGCCGCGACTTTAGACTTGCAGGTAGAAGGCTGATCCGTTATGAACTGAAAAGGCGCGGGATCGATGAAAAACTCATCGACGATGTATTAAACCGCGATTATCCTCAAGATATTGAATATGATATCGCCCATGCCTTTGCCGCGCGCAAGGTTAAAACGTTCGGCGCGATCGAGCCGATCAAGAAAAAAAGAAGGCTCGCCGGAGCGCTTAGCCGGAGGGGATTTGCCGGCGAGATCATCGGTCGGATAATTGAAAATTTTGAGGATAGTTAGTTTATTTTCAGACGCAATCCAAATCATTGCTTAAATGGCGGTCAGCTTTGAAAGTATGTTGACAGTTATACTTGACATTTCCAAATAAGTTAGTTAATTTATATTATTTGGAGTAACAGGCGCTTCAAACATACAACCCAAGCGCAGGAACAGCACGGAGGCACATAATGAAGAGACAGACTGGTTTTTCCGCACCTCTCACATTAATTCTAAGTTTCACAATTCTGATTTTTTCCGGCATTTCATTCGCAGCGGAGCAAAGGAATGAAATAGCGCCGGTTCAGGTAGAGGTTCTGGAAGATACGCCTGACCTCACTCGATTAAATATTCAGGTCGATGGTTTCGACGTTAAGAAGATTTCGATTGAAGAGGGCGACTTCAACGTTATCACAATCGGTTCTGAAACTACGATTGCCCGGTCGGGATACCCCGATCTTCCATTTATTTCACGAAGCGTTCTTATTCCGCCTCAAAGCGATGTGCGCTTGGAAATAAATAACATAACTTCATACATCGAACACGGTTTAAATCCGATCATCGCTCCCGATCAGGAAAACGGCGAGTTTACATTTACCGGCGAATGCGAAGACTATATCTCTCGCGAAGGATTTTGGCCTCCGGAACCGCTGGTTTTAGGAAGTCCTGCGATTATGCGCGGGTGGAGGATAATCAATTTCCAGTATTTTCCGATGCAGTACAACCATGCAACCGGCGAAATGCGGATTAACTCCGGCATAGAATTCGATCTTCGCTATGAAGGCGTCGGGGAGAATATCGTTGAAAATCCTGACAGAATAAAACCGTCGATTTACGTTTACAAAGCGTTGCAAAGCCTGGTTGAAAATCCGCCTCCTCTGCCGCAGCGAGATGATTTTCTGATGGGCTCTTATTTATACATTGTTCCGGAAGCCAATAACGTTCCTGAAGCGGTCGAACCGCTGATTGAGTGGCGCCGACGGCAGGGACACCGGGTCGCGGTCGAGTATGTCGATAATGGTGAGGATTCCGGCACGCTCCGCAATATTATCAATGATTACTACGACTCCGACGATCCGATTGAATTTGTCGGATTGGTCGGCGACGCCGGCGGTCAGATCAGCCTGTCGGCGGCGTCTGCAAATGGCGATTACGGCTATACAAGGCTTGATGGGAACGATCCGCTGCCTGACATTGCGATCGGCAGGATCACATGCGATAATGTCAATACTTTGGAAAATGTAATTAATAAACTTGTTTCTTATGAATCCAATCCCTACATGCAAAATACCGACTGGTTCAGGCGTGGATGCGTCGTAGCCGGCAATTCGGTTAATGGCTTAGGCACTGTTCTGGTTGCTAAATGGGTCCGGAAAGAGTTGCTGGACATCGGATTTGAAGAAGTGCTTGACTGGTACCATAACGAAGACGGCAATATCGGCGGCAATCAGCCATTCCTGACCGACGCCGTCGAATCCGGCATTTCGATTATGCACTACCGCGCTTACATGAACATGAACAACCTGAACCTGGGCGTGCTTTATAATATGAACAACCGGCGCGGTCGCTGGCCGGCGGTGCTTGCTATATCCTGCGCTACGGGAAGCTACGTGAACAGGGACGCCCACACCGAAGCCTGGTTTAAATCGCGGGGCGGCGGAATCGGCGCCATTGGAACCGCCACAGCCGGAACTCACGTCCAGTACAACAACATAATGGCGGGCGGCGTTTGGAAAGCGATTTACAAAGATGAGCTCTATGCGTTCGGATGGGGGCTTAACGGCGGTAAAACTCAATTATGGCGCGCCTATCACGGTCTCGATGGATCGTACATGAACTTCATGGACTGGAACAACCTGATGGGCGACCCGGGAACGATTATCTGGACGGATATCCCGGCAGAGATAAACGTCGAGCGCCCCGATGAATTCCAGGTCGGCGGAAGCCGTTTCAGAACCGTCGTTACTTATGATGAAGACGACGAACCGGTTGCGGAGGCGCTGGTCTGTCTCTACAAAGAAGAGGAACTGCATGAGATTAAATATACTAATGATGACGGCATTGCCGAATTTAGCGTCGATCCTGAAGCTCTGACCGATGGAACGCTGCATGTGACTGTTACCAAACACAACCACAAATCATACTTGGAAGATATAGACGTCGTCGATCCGGACAATTTTATCGGTATCAGCGGATATTCGCTGGACGACGACAACAACGGCGAGAGCGAAGGCGATAATGATGAAATCGCCAATCCAAGCGAAACGATCGAGCTAAACCTGTTCTTCCTTAATTACGGCGAAAACGCCGTTCAAGGCGAAGCGACAATTACTCTCGAATCTTTAACGCCGTGGGCTGAAGTTTTAGGCGATCCGGTAGAGCTGGATGAAGAAATAGCTCCGAACGACAATGTCGAAACGACTTTCGTGATAAGGATAGCCCCCGATTGTCCGGATCAAATGCACTGTCAATTCGGAGCCGTTTTTGCCGCCGGCGATAATGAATGGGAATCATCCTGCGATGTTGTCGTCGAATCCCCTAAAATTCAGGTTATGGATGTACACTATGATCCCGGCAATAGCATTAATCCGGGACAGGTAAAGCGCATAGATCTGACGCTGCGAAATACCGGTCATAAAGAAATCGATGATTTTACGGCTCGAATCGAAACCGGCAACGACATCCTGCGCGTTATCGAAGGCGAAGCGGATTATAATTCCATAAACGAAAACAGAGTCGGAAGGGTTGACGGCGCTTGGTTCAGAATCAGCGCGCATCCGTTTACGGTGCCTGGAATGGTAATTCCGGTGACATTGACTGTTGAAACTGAAACCGGTTTTGTCGATACGGATCACTTTTCCATTACGGTCGGCGAAAAAACTGTCGATGATCCGCTCGGTCCGGATGAATACGGCTATATCTGTCTCGATTCCGGCGACGATGACTGGGAATACGCGCCTGAATACGACTGGGTGGAGATCGATCCCGACGAAAACGGCAATCACTTCAACGGCAGGGAGTTAAACCTGCCGGATCGCGGCGACAATCAGGACCGAAGCGTCGCTATCGACCTGCCGTTCGATTTCCAGTATTACGGCGAGGAATTCGATGAGATCACGATCTGCAGCAACGGATGGGCGGCATTCGGCGATCAGTCGGAATTAGCCGATTTCAGAAACCGCCGCATCGGTCAGGCGTTGGGGCCCAACGCCCAGCTCTGCGCCTGGTGGGATAACCTGCTCGTGCCGAACGATGCGGGCGTATTCCATCATTACGACGACGATGGCGGCAGGTTCATTATCGAATGGAACAACGTCGGACGTCTGCTGAACGGCGGCGGAATGGGAGCAAGAGAGACTTTCGAGATCATCCTGTATGATCCGGCGGTGCACCCGACCATCACCGGCGACGGCATTATCGTTTTCCAATACAAGGAAGTTCACAACGAAAACCGGCCGGCGCATAACGACACGCCCTTCTGTACTATCGGCATCAGCAATCTCGACGATTCCGGCGGCATCGAATACACCTACTGGGATCAATATCCCGCCGGCGCGCGTGAGATCGAAGATGAAATGGCGCTGCTGTTCATCACCCGTTCCGACTTCCGCACCGGCGTCCTCAGGGGCGTTATCACCGACCATGAAACCGGTGATCCGATTGAGAACGCTTCCGTGCTTACAACGCATGGATTCTGGGCGGAAACCAATGAAAACGGCGAATACCTGATCGACAATATCCTCGTCGAAGACGGCTATGAGGTTACGGCCTACGCGCAGGGATGGAACGATTCGACCGTGACGGACGTCGATGTTCCCGAAGAGGACGAAGTCGTTTTAGATTTTTCCCTGCTCCATCCGGAATTCGCTCCCTCTGACGAACAATTAATGGCTCGGATTCCGATCGATAATGAGGTCGATCTTGACTTTACGATAACCAACGAAGGAAACGGTCCTTTGGACTGGCATGTCGAGCGGCATCTAATCGGCGACGCCAATGCAGCTCCCTGGGAGTTGAGGAACAGCTATTATGCGAGTGATTCTACCGACGACAGCCGGATTCAGGGAGCGATATTCATAAACGATATGATCTACGCCGCCGGCGCCGGCGATGACGATGGACCTCAGATGTACGTCTTCAACCGCGACGGCGAACTTGTCGATCAATACGACCAATTGGGCAATGATCGCTACGGCTATGAGGACATGGCTTGGGACGGCGAATGGATTTGGGCTTCGGGGCAGGACATGGTCTATGCGTTCACCCCGGACGGCGAGGAAATGGCGCGTTTCGACGGTCCCTACAATCCGAACAATAATTTCGCCTGGGATTCGGACCGGGAAGTCCTCTGGATTGCCAGCACAACTTCCGATATTTCTGCAGTGGATAGAGAAGGCAACGTTATCGAAGAACTCGACCGGCTTGATATGAGAATGTACGGATTTGCCTATTATCCGGACGATCCCGACGGCTATCCGCTGTATATATTCGTCAGAGACGCCGAGATCGACGAACCCATCGTTTACAAGATGAATCCGGATAACAACGACACAAACCTTGTCGCTGTTATCAATATGGAAGAAGACGGCAGGCAAAGACCTTCCGGAGCGTTCATCACCAACCGGTACGACGTCTATAGCTGGGTGTTTTTCGCAGCCATCAACAACGGCGCCAACGACCGGATCGACGTTCTGCAGGTGGACGCCAGGCGCGAATGGTACCGGGTCGAACCTGAAACCGGCACGATCGAAGCCGGCGACGAACAGGACTTCACTTTAACGCTGGATGCGACCGGCTTGCCGGAGGTTGAGTTCACGGGCGATCTCGTCTTCTATCATAACGCGAACAACGGCGAAGATCGGATTCGAGTGACTCTCGACGTAGTGCCGCCCGTCGGGCAGCCGGACGAACGAATCCTTTCAATGAACGAAGGTTGGAACATGGTCTCGCTGAACGTCGAACCGGAGATCGAAAACATCGTCGGACTATTCCAGCCGCTGGTCGAACAGGAGCTCGTCCTGCTTGTAAAAGACGGCTTGGGACGTTTTTACCACCCGCCGAGCGGATTTGACAATATTAGGCAATGGGAAGTTCAGAACGGCTATCAGATCAACCTGACCGAAGCGGTCGATTTCGAAATCGAAGGCTTGACCGTTGCGCAGGATGAACCGATTCCGCTCGAGCGAGGCTGGAATCTGAAAGCCTATTTCCCAACGTTCCCCATCGAAGCTCCAACAGCATTGGCAAACATCGCCGGCCGGCTGGAGATCGCTAAGGACGGCCTGGGACATTTCTACATGCCGGAATTTGAATTCAGCAATATGGGCGAGATGCAGCCATGCAAAGGCTACCAATTTAAAGTAACCGAAGATCTGGAATTGGTTTACAACCTGGAAGCCGCCGCAGCCGCGAGCGTTGAGCGGCTTGCCGCCCCCGAACATTACGCCTTTGCTGGCGGCGGCGAGTCGAACATGAGCGTCCTCGCCATCGCCGGCCGGTCGTTCAGCGGCTGGGAATTGGGCGTGTTTAACGAGAGCGGCGCGCTGACCGGTTCCGGCAGGTTCGACTCGAACGGCCGATGCGGCGCCGCCGTCTGGGGAGACGACCCGCAAACCGAACCGGTCGAAGGCATGGCGGCGAATGAGGCGTTAACTTTCCGCGTCTGGAACGGCGAGACCGAATTCGAAGCCGGAATCGAACCACTCAAGGGCGGCGAACCAGTCTGGACGGACAACGGAGTCTTAGCCGGCAATCTGATATTGAAAGACGCCGTCCCGGTCGAGTTCGGCGTCCACCAGGCGTATCCGAATCCGTTCAACAGCATGGTGCGCCTAAGCTACGGAATCCCCGAAGCCGGCTTCGCCACCCTGACCATCTACGACCTGACCGGCAGAACCGCCGCCGAATTGGCAGCCTCAACCCACCCCGCCGGCAGCCACACCCTAACCTGGAACGCCGAAAACGTTCCGTCGGGGCTGTATTTTGCGAGGTTGGAATTTGGCGGTGAGGTTAGTAATGTTAAGTTGATGTTGGTTCGGTAAGGTATAATTTTCCCCCCTGCTGCAGATTCAAAATTGGATTGTTTGCAGGGGGGGATTACATACCGGGCTACAACGACTGCAAAACCTCCTCCGCATCCAACTTCCTCCAGTAATAAGTAGTATAGAAAATAGTTCTAATGTGTGCCTTCATTTCATCTCGTTACAAAATTCCAGCATGGAAACGAGTCAATAGCGCTTATTTGATGCGCTTAATAAGAGTAGAAAATAATATACTAATGTGCAGTAAATTTGTGTATATTTGTAATATGATGACATTTCTATTGACTTTTATTTTACCAATCGTTAATTTTAATCATTTTAAAAGCTGTACGGTTCATTCAAAAACTGCCGATCGCTATCTTTGCGGGATGCGAGTTGGTAATAAAATCCTTTCGGAGTAAACATGAAAGAGGAAGTCATTAAAGAGACCATTTCCGCATTAGGATTTGTAGCCACAGAGCCACAAGGAAAAATCTACCTAAAAACATATGGAACTGAAAATTACAAAATAAGCGTCGATTTTAATCATGAATCGATTGATTACGGTTCACAAATTAAAAAAGGAGACGAAACGACTTCGCACTTAGAAACGCCAGAAAACTTGGTTGTATTGGAGTGTGTTGATAGGCTCATAGAAAAAGGATACAAACCACAGGATATTACTCTCGAAAAAAAGTGGAAATTAGGACGAAGCGCCAAAGGAGGAAAAGCTGATATTACTATCAAGGGAAAAGATGGTAAAACTTTAATCATTATAGAATGTAAAACCTGGGGCGTCGAATACGAAAAGGAGCTTGGTCGAATGCGCCAGAACGGTGGTCAGTTGTTTTCTTATTTTCAGCAGGATAAAAATGCAAGATATTTATGCCTATACACGTCGCGCTTTTTCGAAGGCTATATTGAAAAAGAATACGTTCTTATTAACGTCGAAGATAAAACGGAAGAAAGAGTAAAGCAGCGAAAATCCTCCAAAACGATTACCTACGAACATGCTAAAACAGTTAAAGAGATGGTTGAAGTATGGAAACACAAAACGAATGGTAAACAAATATTCTTGGATACGGGCTTATTTGAAAACGATGTCGAAGCCTACAATCCCGGATATATTCCATTAAAAATAGGTGACTTGAAAGATTTTACCAGAGATGATAAGGGACGGGTTTATAATCAATTTGAAGAAATACTCAGACACAACAATATCTCCGATCGCTCTAACGCATTTAACCGCGTAATTTCTCTGATTCTGACTAAAATCGTCGATGAAAACAAGGTTGATCGATGCATCGCTGATTTTCAAATAAAGGATGGCGTCGATGACGCGGAAAGCCTTCTGGAACGTTTACAATCATTGTATTCAAAGGCAATGAAAGATTACCTTAATGAGGAAGTAATCGATTATAAACTCGAAGATATCGAACGAGAGATTGAAAATTTCCCTCGCCAAACAGCGAAAGACACACTCTACCGTATTTACAAAGAGTTAAAATTCTATCAAAACAACGAATTCGCTTTCAAAGAGGTCTATAACAAGAAGCTTTTTGAAGAGAATGCACAGGTTTTAGAAGAAATTGTACGATTGTTTCAAGGTTATCGTTTCCGTTACGACCAGAAGGCGCAGTTTTTAGGCGATTTCTTCGAACTAATGCTTGAAAGTGGATATAAGCAAACTGAAGGACAATTTTTTACTCCTACGCCAATTGCCAAATTTATAATCTCTTCAATACCTGTTAAATCAATAATCAAAGAAAAAATACAAAAAGGCAAACGTCAATTTCTGCCAATGGTTATCGATTTTGCATGTGGCAGTGGTCACTTTTTAACTGAAGCTATCGCCGAAATTAACGATGAAATTCAAATAATAAATGATGAAGAAATCGAGGGTGATGAGCTTAAAGCGACCATTGAACGATACAAAAAAGACATGCGATGGGCAAAAGAATATATATATGGTATTGAGAAAGACTACCGGCTTGCCCGTACGAGCCAGGTCGCCTGTTTTATGCACGGCGACGGCGACGCTAATATAATTTTTGGTGATGGACTCGCCCGACACAACCGTTTGCCGGAAGACGGTTCATTCGATATCCTGATCGCAAATCCGCCATATACAATTAAAGATTTTAAAAAACACCTGAAAATCAATCCGCACGATTTTGAAATGTGGGAGAACGTCTCGCCGGAATCCGACGATATCGAGCTCTTTTTCGTCGAACGCATGAAACAATTGCTGCGACCAGGAGGCATGGCGGGGATAATATTGCCCAGTTCTATCCTAAATAACGCCGGTCCCTACACTAAAGCCCGTGAAATATTATTGAAATATTTCGAGTTTAAAGCAATCGTAGAATTCGGCGGCTCTACATTCAGCGCGACCAGCACCAACACTGTCGTTTTATTTTTAAAACGCCGGCATGAGGATTTCGATACTAATTGTCGGTACATCGCGGAAGATTTCATTGCGGAAAACATCGAACGTAAAGGGGACTTTTTAAATTCTGAAGAACTTTTCGATAATTATGTCCACCATATCGGATTGAATATGGAAGATTACGAAACATTTCTTGCGCGCAATCCAAACGAGACAATTATGACGTCCAATTTTTATAAAAACTATGAGAATTGGTTCCGCAATCTGCCTTCGGTAAGAAACGTTAGAAAGAAAAAAGCCTTCATGGTTCTAAAAGAATCCGAACAGCAAAAGCGACTTAGATTGATGTTTTTCGACATAGTTTTAGAGTTGGAAACAGAAAAATTCTACTATTATTTGCTTACGCATCGAATCGAACCCGATCCCGAACATTTTGGGCTGTTTCGCGATAAAGCTGAGGACGGTTCCCCGCTTATAGTAGTCTATCCACAGAAAAAGGCTGTTCCGCAAACGACCTTAATTGTTAAATCCGGTCGCACGGTTAAGGAACAGGAAGCTTTCCTCGGATATAAGTTCAGTAACCGCCGCGGGTATCAAGGCATCGACTTTACCGGCGAAACGATGCTCTACGATGAAAATGACCGGTTCAATCATGAAAAGGTAAATGGTTATATATATAGAACCTTATCTGAGGAAATAGAAGATACTTTTGAGATCGAAAATGAACGGTTAACACAAATCGATCTTAAAGACAGCATTAATTTTGACCGTATAGATTTCGATAAGAGGATTAATATTAACGGCATTCATATTCAACAAATCTACTCATACTATAATACAGGCTATGAACAAAGCTTAGGGGAAGTATCTATAATACAGAAAGGAACAAGCATTACGATGGAAGAAACAAGTGAGGGGGCTATCCCGGTTATTGCAGGGGGACAAGAACCGGCTTATTTTCACAATAAGTCAAATCGAGAACCTGATGTAATTACAATTAGCGCTTCTGGAGCTTATGCCGGCTATATAGGTTTTTGGCGAGAACCGATATTCGCTTCCGATTGCATTACTGTTAAAAGCAAAGATGAGAAGTCAATCAGCACATATCTTATATACAACTATCTTAAAGCGATTCAATCAGAGATTTATAGACTACAGCGGGGACAAGCGCAACCACATGTATATCCGAAAGATATTGCGAAAATTAGGATTCCTATCCCGCCTTTGAAAACACAAAATAAGATAATTAAAGAACTTAAAATAGTTGATGAACATAAAAAACAGGCTCTGACTCAAATCGACAATATTGAAAATCAAATATACAAGTCAATACAATCCGATAGTTCTTTTAGGGAAATAAGCGAAGTTGCTCTTATCTCAAGTTTAAAAACTAATCCTTTAGACGCTCCGAACGATTTCCACAATTACATCGGTTTAGAGCATATAGAAAGCAATACAGGACGGATTTCAGATTGGAAACCGACGCTTGGTTACAATCTAAAAAGCGCTAAAAATGTATTTAAAACAAATCAAGTACTTTTTGGAAAATTACGACCGTATCTCAATAAAGTTGCCGTACCGGATTTTGATGGAATCTGCTCAACTGATATCCTTGTACTAAACACTGATTTTCCAGATATTCTGAAGCGAATACTCCTGTCGAAAGAATTTGTCGAGAAATCAACAAATTTAATGCAAGGAGTTAATTTGCCCAGGATTAAAGTAAAAGACTTCATGAAAATGAAAATACGCTTTCCGAACAAGCCACTTCACATAAATAAAATAATTACTTCCTTAGAATCCGAAATCAAGGAATTTGAAAAATCAATCATGGATTTCGATGTTAAAAAGAAAGAAATATTAACAAATTATTTGGTAAAATAAAATCACTATAAAGCGTCGCATCCACTCATTTAACGTTGCCTTTTAACGCTTCAATTAATATTATTATAAGTTTAAGCCTTAAACAGGATACAAAACGCTTTGCTTTTAAATAAAAAAAAACGCCTCCATTTAGCCCGAATGCTAAGCCGGATCGATCGGATGGGACCGGGGGAGCCGTTTCCGGCTGTCGAAGGCGGTAGGGCTATCGGGGATGCGTTTCGGATTGGGATTACGGGACCGGTCGGAGCGGGGAAAAGTACGATTATCAACCGCTTAGCGCGGGAGTTTCGCGGGCATGACCAGACGATCGGCGTGATCGCGGTCGATCCGAGCAGCCCGTTTACCGGCGGGGCGGTGTTAGGAGACCGGATTCGGATGGTCGATCTGGCGCTGGACGAAGGGACGTTTATCCGCAGCCTGGCTACGCGCGGAGCCTTCGGCGGCTTAGCCGAAAGCACGATCGACGCCTCGGATCTCTTGGACGTTTTCGGTTTTGACCGTATCATTATAGAGACCGTCGGCGTCGGGCAGACCGAGGTCGATATCGTCGAAGCCTGCGACATTACCGTCGTCGTACTCGAACCCTCGTCCGGGGACTCGGTGCAGGCGATTAAAGCCGGGCTGATGGAAATTGCGGATTTATTCGTGGTTAATAAGATGGACTTGAAAGGCGCCCGGCGATTCGTGACCGACCTGGAGGCTTCGATAGGCTTGCGGGACGCTGCGAAATCGACAAAGATCATTCCGCTGCAGTCCGATTCGGCGGAAGGAATCGCCGAGCTGTACGGATGGCTGGAAGATTACTTTATAAAGGCGTCCGCGAACGGAGCGTTGCTCGAACGCCGCAAAGGACAGCGGAAAAAACGCATCAGGCGCTTCGCGGAAGGCATTATCATGCGCCGGCTGTGGGAAAAAATCGACACGAACATCTTAGACGAAGCCGCCCTCGGAGACCTGCCGGTGCGCGAAGCCGCTCAGGAAATCGTCAACAAGTTTACAACAGTAAAGGTATCATAAATGAGTGAAAAGAAATATTCCGAAAGCTACAAACGCTGGAAAGAGGAGTACGCCAAGGCGAAACTCCGCGATGACACGCTGTTTTCGACCGTATCGTCCGCCGAAGTTCCGCCGATTGTCACGCAATACGACCTGGAGGATTGGGACGCCGAAAAGCAGCTCAGCATGCCCGGACAGTTTCCCTACACGCGCGGCGTCCATCCGTCGATGTACCGCGGCAGGCTGTGGACGATGCGGATGTTCAGCGGATTCGCCACGCCGGAGGATACCAATAAGCGGTATAAATACCTCTGGGAACACGGTCAGACCGGTTTCTCGGTAGCCTTCGACATGCCGACCTTAATGGGACGCGACAGCGACGACGAGTGGGCGCTGGGCGAAGTCGGCAATTGCGGCGTCGCCGTCTGCTCGCTGCGGGATATGGAGACGCTGTTCGACGGCATCAATATGCAGGACGTCTCCACCTCGATGACGATCAACGGACCGGCTGCGATTATGTGGGCGTTTTACATCGCCGCGGCAGAACGGCAGGGAGCCGACAGGTCGAAACTGCGCGGCACGATTCAGAACGACATCCTCAAAGAATACATCGCCCAGAAGGAATACATTTTCCCGCCCGGACCGTCGATGAAGCTCGAAGTCGATACGATTGAATTCGGAACCAACGAACTGCCGCTGTGGAACACGATCTCGATTTCCGGCTACCACATTCGCGAAGCCGGCTCGACGGCGGTTCAGGAACTGGCGTTTACGCTTTCCGACGGATTTGCCTACGTCGAAGCGGCTATCGAACGGGGCTTGGATGTGGACGCTTTTGCGCCGCGGCTGTCTCATTTCTTTAACGCTCACTTAGATTTCTTCGAGGAGATCGCCAAATACCGCGCCGCGAGGCGAATCTGGTCGAAGCGGATGCGAAACAAATACGGCGCCAAGAACGAAAGAAGCTGGCTTTTAAGGTTCCACACACAAACAGCCGGCTGCAGCCTGACCGCGCAGCAGCCGGAGAACAACATCGTCCGCACCGCCATCGAAGCCTTAGCCGGAGTGTTAGGCGGAACTCAGTCGCTGCACACGAACTCGATGGACGAAACGCTGGCTTTGCCGTCGGACAAAGCCGTCAAGATCGCACTGCGCACCCAGCAGATCATCGCTCACGAACACGGCGCAACCAACGTTATCGATCCTCTGGGCGGTTCATATTATGTCGAGCAAATGACCGACCGGATGGAAGCCGAAGCGGAAGACTATTTCAACCAGATCGACGAAATCGGCGGCGTGATTCCCGCGATCGAAGCCGGCTTCCAGCAGCGCGAGATTGCCAAAGCCGCCTACCGCTACCAGATGGAGGTCGAATCCGGCAAGCGCCGGATAGTGGGCGTCAACGACTACATCGACAAGAACGAGGTTATCGACATTCCGATCCTCAAGATTGCTCCCGAAGTCGAGAAACGCCAGGTGGAAAACCTGCAGAAAGTGCGCAACAAACGCGATTCGCAGGAGGTAAAAACCACCTTGAACCGCCTGTCCGAAGCCTCCCGCGCCGACGAAAACCTGATGCCCTATTTCATCGACTGCGCGCATGCGTACGTGACTTTGGGCGAGATGGTGAATGTCTTGAAGGATGCTTACGGGGAGTATGTTGAGGCGGCGGTGTTTTGAGAGAAGTTGGCAAGTTTGCAGGTTTGCAAGTTAACAAGTTAAGACGTTTGAATCGTTCTTAACTTGTTAACTTGAATACTTTTTCGAATTGCTCTTAGAGTTTGTTCCATTACTTCATCGTTATATTTTGAATTCTTGAAAGCGTTAATCCCTCTTTCCCAATCTTGCCAATTTTCGACCTCTTTTGAAACTTTTTTCATGTGACGTTTTAAGTCTGAATGGATCCGCCTATCTTTACCTGTTTAATATTCAGTTTTACGCATGAAGATTAGTTCAAAGTTTTAAGTGTTCTGCTTTTGTTTAAAATTTCTCGCTGAACCGTTATTGGAAGAAGAATTAATTTCCATAATTGGTTCTTTCTTCCAATCCGGCCATTTTGCGACTCGCTTTGAGACTACTTCCATGTGTTTCTTTAAATTCGACTTGTCCCACCTTTCTTTGCCTGTTTTAACTGCCATTTGATTCTCCAAATAAATGTTTTAAAAAGTCTATCGAGCGATCTTCTCTGTCAAGGTACGATTGTTTAAGAAGTTGTACTCGCAAATTCTTTGGATTGTTATCCCAATCGATCGTTTTTCCGTTTTCTTTTCTGATTGCCGGTTTATGCCCTGAGCTTAAAGACATAGAAAATAAATCGAAAAATCTCCTCGGTCCTACCCCGATAAACGGTTCGAAAACGACTTTTTTATCGAATTCGTTCGATTTGTCCGTGATCGAGTCCGGGTGAAGCAACAACGCTTTACTCTTAGGATAAGGCTCGATAAACACGACTCTTTTTAAACCAGCGCAAACGATATGTTTAGCGCAATTGTGGCATGGGAATGTCGTGCAGTAAATGGTTGCTCCTCTGAGGGAAATTCCCTTGCGGGCGCATGATATTATGGCTTCCATTTCTGCATGCACTGCCCTGCCGAACTCCGTAAGATCGTTTAATCTACTTCTTTCGGTGAGTAAATTAAACAGTTCAGTTTGAATTTCTTCGGTAAATCCCAACTTTTTAAGTAAATTATCTTCTTTAATCTTGTCAATGATGTTCTCGGCAATTTTCGCTTTTTCTTTCTGATTTGAGTCATATCCGATAGTAAAATCTCTACCGCGCGGATCGTCAATAATCATGCCGTATTCTTTATGACTCCAGTATAATCCTCCGCCGAACCGAGGAACGTCATTTGCGCCGGTTCCCACGATCTCTTTATCTTTAGCGATAACGGAACCTACCTGTCGCGATAGATCTCCTGATCTTAAAGCGGCTGCGAAAGCCAAAAACATACTGTATTCGTCGAAAGTTGGCGTAATATATGGATTGCCAAACAAAATACTCAGAAATCTTTTAATGTCGTTCTGGAGTTCGAATTGATTGTATTTTACAAGAACAAAAAAGTCCGCAAGATGAAACGTTTTGCTTGTTTTCTGACCGTATTCACAGCCTTCGTCTTTGTCTCGTTTATTTAGTTTTTCAGCTTCGTGTTCAGACATTCCCATTTCAACCAAATTTCTAATTCTATCATTTTTATCGGAATGAACGCCGATTAAATAGAATCCCTCGTTATATATTTTTCGCAGTCTATGAACTTCGTCGGGATGTTTAAGAGAATCGATAATATGAGCCGTTCTATCCATCGGTTTCGATATAATGACGTCGCTCTCTGCCGATGATTCTGTTTTACGTTTGCTGTTAATATATAATGCAATTGCATGCGCTAAAATATCGTTGCATTTTGTCATTTTCCTCAATCGATCTCCAGCATCCATATAACAATCAATTCTCTTAAATTCACTTGATTCATCAATAATTTTATCATGAGGCAAATCACGAATAATATCCGTAGATACTTTTACATGATTAGTTTTGTAGTCGAAATGCTTTAAAACCTTTCGCAATTCATCGACTATTGAATTTAATTTAGTTCCAACAGCTCCTACTAAACCGATGACTAATTCAGAATCAGTGGATTGATAGTCTATTTCTGTAACATTTTCATCCACTATCGGCATTTAATTTTCTCCTCTTTGTGAATAGTTTAATGTTAGCATATTAAAAACGAAAATTACTGTAGTGCAAGAATAAACTAATGTTTCCACTCATCGTATTTTAAAAACTTAAAACAATCTCCCAAATGAAATCAACTTACAATTCCCGTATCAATTTCATAGACCATAATCTCTAAATTTAATTTCTGAAATTCATTTACCGTTATGTTTATATATTTGACTATTTTCTTAAGACGCCTTGTTATTACTACTGTGTGCATAAAATAACGTACATACTCCTTGATGCATATAAATCAAAACTCGTTCCCACGCTCCTGCGTGGGAATGCATACTTATACTATATAAGATCAATATGCATTCCCTCGCAGGAACGTGAGAGCGAGTCGGTAATTTGGAGCGTGCGAACATGTTAGAATTAATTATATAAGTAAATTTGCGTTTTCTTTTAACTTATGATAAAAATAAACGTACAATATATTAAAAATACACAGGTTATCTACAATTCGTTCACTCTTTTTGTGAAACGGGCATTTCTAATTGGAGAAATTGATGGAAAAAGTAACCGATCCCGAACAAGAACTGAAACATGTTGGACTGATAAATCTTGGAATGGTTTTTTGGAATCCGCCCACTCCTGTTTTGTATGAACAGGTCGTTAGACGGAACGAAGGTTATATTGCCCACCTCGGTCCTATAGTCGTTCGCACCGGAAATCACACCGGCCGAAGTCCTCATGATCGTTTTATCGTTGATGATGACGTTTCGCACGATCTTGTCGATTGGGGCGATACGAACAAACCATTTGACGAAGAGCATTTCGAACAGCTTAGACGCAGGCTGACGGCATATATTCAAGGTAAAGACCTTTTTGTGCAGGATGTTCATGTCGGCGCTGATAATGACTATCGCCTGCCGGTTCGGGTAATCTCCGAAACTGCCTGGCACAGCCTTTTCGCCCGCAATATGTTCCGGCAGGTTCATGATCCGGGGCTTCGTCACGACGCGCGTTTTACGCTGCTCTGTATGCCTAACTTTAAGGCAATTCCCGACGCCGACGGCGCTGTAAGCGAAGCGTTTATTATACTGTCATTTAAAAGGAAAATGGTATTGGTCGGGGGAACGGCTTACGCCGGCGAGAATAAAAAAGCGATGTTCTCAGCGATGAATCTGCTTATGCCAGATCGTGATGTTCTGCCGATGCATTGTTCAGCTAACGTCGGACAGAATGGCGATACAACGCTGTTTTTTGGTCTCTCCGGCACCGGTAAGACAACACTTTCGGCAGATCCTAAACGTAAATTAATCGGCGACGATGAACATGGCTGGTCGCCTAACGGCATTTTCAACTTTGAAGGCGGCTGCTATGCGAAGGTTATTAACCTTTCAGCGGAAGACGAACCGGAGATTTTTGAAACGACGCGGAAGTTCGGAACGATTCTGGAGAATGTTGGATTCGATATTAATACTCGAAGGATCGATCTTTTCGATGGCAGTCTGACAGAAAATACTCGAGCCGCTTATCCCTTGACCCACATTCCTAACATAGCGCCGGATTCAAAGGGATCGCATCCGGTAAATGTAGTTTTCTTAACCGCGGACGCATTCGGTATATTGCCTCCGATTTCCAGATTGACGACAGAGCAGGCAATGTATCATTATTTAAACGGCTACACCGCCAAATTAGCCGGCGCTGAAACGGGAATCGATGAACCTAAGGCGGCGTTCAGCGCCTGTTTTGGAGCGCCTTTTATGATCCGGCCTCCATCAGTTTATGCCGATTTGCTGGGTAAATTGCTGAGGAAGCATAATTCCAAAGTCTGGCTGGTAAACACCGGATGGACCGGCGGTCCTTACGGCACAGGGCGAAGAATAGAGATCAAGCATACTCGCAGGATGCTGAACGCCGCTTTGGATGGAGAACTTGAAAAAGTAGATACGTATGAAGATCCAATATTTGGCTTTAAGGTTCCTGTGGAAGTAACGAATGTTCCCCGCGAAATTCTCACGCCGAGAAAAACCTGGGATAATGGCGACGAATACGATAAAAAAGCTAAGGACTTGGCTTCCCGGTTTCATGAGAACTTTAAGCGATACGCCGGCAGCGTCAGCGAAGAAGTCAAACAAGCCGGACCGATCGTGTAAAATAAGCTTTGGCTCTCAGCATTTCTAAAATTACCGGCTCGTTCCCACGCTCCAGCGTGGGAATGCATACT
>CAZWOY010000018.1:1829-21312 GCA_964635255.1 uncultured bacterium | reverse complement strand
TAAAATAGAGACTGTATCGAATAATTTCAATATTGATATAATGTATATCGAATCTTCTTTAATAAAATTAATGACTCAGGAAAACAAAGTAAGATATGCCACTACTAAACTTGGAGATCTCCAAAATATTATTGAAGAGCTATATAGAATTATTAATAATGTTGAGTGTTTATATGCAATAACCGTAATAATTAACAAAAAATTGGGTTATCGAAATGTAATAGATAGGTCTGCTATAACTAAAGAGAATACCATGGCGATAATAATTCCTAAAAAATATTTTGAACGTGAACTAAATAGGCGCTGGAATGAGTGACCAGAAAAAAACTTTTCATTAATCTTTCACAGGAGAACCGGAAGTGAAGACATTTTTCTCAATCTTAGCCGCATTGTGCGTGCTCTATGCCTGCGGTCATTGCCAACCGCAATTTCAACGCGTAGTTGTGAAGCGCCCCTGCAAACTGGAATCCACTGACAATGGTCAAAGCGTCAGGATCGCTAAAGGATCGCTTTATTCAATGGAACAGACGTTTGATATTTATCAGCGGATCAGCGATTTTATTCGGGATCGACAAGTTCAAGGCGAGCGGAAGTATCGCTTCCGCTACGCTGAAAACAAAATCTCAGGAGAATATCCTGTTTATGTAAAAACAGAATTAGGAACAGTTGCCGACTTAAATGGAAATGAACATAGATTCGGATTCATGGATGTTTTATACGTCCATGAGATCGATTTTATGAATCGATGCATACATTTAGCGCGCGTTTTAACTAATGAACGGCTTAAGCTAAGTATCGATTATTTTGAGGAAAACTTTATTTGGTACACAGAACTTTTAGACCTGGATCGAGTTTTTATGCCAATTTACGGTTTCTTAGGCGTAAATGAAAATCCAGAATCATACCGAACAAGAAACGGCTATGATATTGCCCATGGTTCAGAAAATCAATTTATTAATAATGAATCCGCTAAACAATCCTTTGATTATGATTTTTACAGAGTATTAGATATAAAAAATGAAAAAATGCTAATTGCCGGCAACATTGAAGAAGTTAATCCATGGAACCGCGATGGAAGTAACTTTATAAATGTCAGAGATATGGGAGTGCTAGGTTGGATTGAGGAAGAGAACATGCTAATCTGGCGTTCGAGACTTTACTATCATCCGATAAACAAAGACACAAGGTACTATCTGGACGTCAATTGTTACCAATATGATATTCACGAATCCGAAGTTATTAATGGGTTGTATTGTGATGCAGATTTTGCGGATTTTGATCCGGATCGATTTCCTTTTTTCCACGAACAAATGCAAAGAGAATATTACTATAATTTTGGATTCCCTCTTCTATATCCGCCTGTTAGCGCGCCGCCGCCCCATAATAGTATCGGAATTGGCGTCATAAACCAAATACCATCAGAATACCTTAGTTATCAAGAAGATAGAATAGATTTAGAAATGCAAATACTGATCGATAATTCAACTTCAATGCAAGGATTTGGACCTTTTATCCACCATTTTGTAGAACATTTTGTTGGAGGGAACAGGTATGATTTCAGCGAATTTGGCTGCTATTCTTATTATGAAGATGGCGATAGAGCGCTAACAAGAAATTGTACTCAAGACGTTTTGCATGGAAAAGATATTCTTTTCGGTTTATCCGCAAATGATAACGATTACGAAGAACCGGTTTTACTCGCTTTAAAAAACGTATTAGGTCGAATGCACGATAATGCAGAACCTGATCATTCTAATAAAATCAGATTTGTTTTTCTATTCGCCGACGCTGGACCAAATTGTTCTGCAAAAGAACGAAAACTGTGGATGGACGAAGTTTGCGATATAATCAGAGATTTAAGCATAAATCTTATCATAATCCATCCATCGCAGCCGGATAATCTAATATCTCCTGTTCCACAGCTTAAAGATACGCCGGAAACTGCATTTATTTCGCTGATGGCATTTATCGACGATTTGAAAAAGGAGGTGAACAGGGATGGTAAATCCTATATAGTTAGCAAAAGTATGCGCTACAGACCTGACCGGTATTATATTTTTGAATTAGAGGATCGAATTATGTTTGCTTTGGGCGATCATGCAAAACATGTATATAATGTCGATTCACACACATTTGTTTTATCAATCAGGAAAAGGTTTATCCGATTGGACGATGAGCATAATTTCGAACGACGGATTATGATTCCATTGAGATTAGCTGAATTATACGGCAAAAGCGCTGTACCAATTAATCCTCAGTTGTTTCACAAAATGATACTGTTAAATAATTTTAAGCGCATTGATAATATAAGTCAATTTAACCAAGAATGGGAACAGTTGTTTTTTTTGGAAAATTTACACATAGACATTTCTGAGGAACAGATTTGCCAAAGAATGCATCAAGCATTGTCCGGCAGAGTGCCGATAGATAGACGGATGGTTGCTCCAGCTCAAATGGACATTCTAGAATATATTTCAGGTATAGATAGTTCGAGAAGATTCGTTCTCAATTCAGTCAAACCTGAAGCTGCCGCCTATATCTATTTATTGGAGGATGAAATTCTTGATTAGTATCATTAATCTGAAAAATAAATTCAGAGAAGTTTAAGCTCACTTACAAAATTATATCGATAAGGAGTGAAAATGCCCCACATAGGAATCCTGATCACCCACGGCACGGACACGCTGGCTTGGACGCATGCGTTTGTTCGGTATTCGATTAAGAACAACCATGCTAATATCGTTTTAACGGGCAGCCAGATACCGATGCCCAGTTTGGGGGAGTTTTCGGACGCTTATGAAAATCTGGAAAACAGCATCCGGTTTCTGTCGGCGCTTACGCCGCCGAATATTTTAACCGTATTTAACTACGGCAAAGACGCTTTTTCCGATTCCCTGCGGAAGATCGACCGGTGGGAGAATGTCGCTTTCGTCGGCGACGTAGTTGCCCGTATGGAGTGGGATGAGATAAAGCATCATGACAAGTCGATTGAGATTCATGAACCAACGCCGATGGATGTGTTTCATCTGATAACGACCGGCGGCACCATCGAAGCGCAATACAACGAAGAAGGCGTGCTGGTTCCCGGTGAAAACAGCGTACTCAGATATCTAACCGGCAGGTTTTCCGAGTTCTTTAACGACATCTCGCGCGATCCAGTGTTCGCGATCGACTCTTCCGATGTGACTTTTGACCGGATGGTCAAGATTTGCAAAGTTGTGGAGAAATGCCTTAAGGAAACCAATGAACAGGCTTATGCGGATCTAAAATTTGCGCGCCGGATTAAAATAGTCTATGCAGACCCGTTTAAAACGCTTGCTGATTATTTTAAGGAGACAGAAGACGCCAAAGGAATCGTCATCGCAGGTTACGGCGGCGGCAATATTACTATCGATAAGGCTTCAGATCAGAATGTCTTGGATTTTATTTCCGCGAAAGCAAAAGAATCGGCGCCGGTCGTTTTAACCTCGCAGGTTCCCATTGGCATATCGGACATAATTTATGAAAACGGTTACGAAGCCGTAAAGTCCGGAGCGATTCCCGCCATCGATCTTAGCATACCGGAATGTCAAATTAGATTGAGTTATTTAGTGGGACATGAAGATTTGATAAAGGATTCAGCAAACGCTGCTAACGGCTATTTGACAAATTTGGAAAAATTATTCATGTCGGGCATGAAATTCCGAACCAAGAAAAGCCGCAGGATGTATGAGAAGCTCAGAGGATTTGAGGTTTGCGAAGAAGATCTGCTCATAAACTATGAGTTTCAAGAGTCGGTTAAAATGGCGTGCGATAGTTGACACTCCGTACTGAGAATTAGAATTAGCGGCAAAGATTCAATTGCTTAAAGTAGCCCTGATTCCACGAATCCGGACGTCGAAGAAGAGATACACTATGATTCAATTCTCACACGGCGTTGTGAAGCGTTCTTTGTGAACGCTCTCAATAAAAGAAAAAGAAATACAACGCCATTAGCAAGATATCGATAAAGAGCTGGTACAAGCCAAGTTGCAGCGCTTGAAGCTGAATGCGTTTCTTTATTTTTTTGGATTCATTCATTGAGATACTCAACCAAACTGTTAAATGCGGTAGCGATGATGTAGCCGAAGATTCCTATTCCACTGGGACCGAATATTATTAGTTTTGCCGTTTCGCGCGGTATGTTATCCGCGGATAATATACCGATGACGGTTGACAGCATGCCTAAAGCTGGAAGCAAAATCATTCCCATTCTCATTACTACGCCAGCGGATTTATCCTTAAAATCAACATCGCGAGAACCTAAAGTTCCCAGCCAACGGAGTGTCAATCTGATTCCTAAAAAGAGCGTTAAAAATAAAATCAGAAGCTGAATAAGAGAAATATCTGACGCGCAGACAGCTTTTCCCAATACATTTCGGTAGAATAGCGCTTTGGGATTGAGGGGAATTGCAAGCCCCCATTTTTCAAATAACTGCGCTAGTCCAATGCTCCCAAATGCAGTTTGAAAATCGCTGGTCGGTTCAATAAAAGCCAACATGTAAATGTAAAGCGAAGCAACCAATGCGAAAGAAAAAACTGTAGAAAAAAGATTGCCATATTTCCAGCCAATCCTGGTTTCTTGATCCACCTTATTCTCCTTTCCGCCTGTTCCCGTCTTCAGGTCAAGCGATGGATTATTGTCTGGAACGGGTTCAGGAGCATGTCCTGTTTTTTTTCTTAATGGTTTTTCCGCACCGCGGATTCCCGCTCCCGAGGTAAAGATAGCAAAAGGCAAAAATATGAGTCTAGTGATTTTCATTGCTCACTCTAAATCTATCGGATTCCGTGTTTTAGCCAAAGATATTTCATCATTATCCGGCGCGTTAAACTCCCGGCTGATTTAGCTCCGGTTTCACTGTTTGAAACAAAACTGCAGACAGTTACATCCAAACTATCTAAATAACAGGTAAAATATCCGTCTGGATACTGAAATCGTCCTTTTCCGGTTTCAGAAGTGCCGGTTTTCGCTCTCGCATTCTCTTGCAAATAGTCTGAATAATCGCTAAATACAAGCGCTGCAGTGCCGGATTGCACAGTTGTCCTCATAAATTCGGCAATATTATCCGCAGTCTGCCAGCTAATTATTTTCTCAACACTTGTCTTAGGCTTAAATACATTTCGACCATCTGAAATAGAAGCGATAATCGTCGGCGGCGCAATCTCGCCGCTATTCATTATCATCTGAGTAATTAATGAAATATGCATCAGCGTCGCTGACTCCATTCCCTGTCCAATCGAACAATAAGGCATAGAATGAACTAACGGATAATGAAACCTGGGATAAATCGCAGGTTCCACCGCTAATCGGGAAGCCGAAGTTTTTCCATGTTCATTAATCATTCCCGGTACGCGAACATTAAACACTTTTGCGATTTCACTTCTATCGTATAGCAAATCGATGCTATGATTAAACCTTAGTTTTTGGGCCAATGCAAGTAGAAGATCGGCAGCTTCTGCATCTCGATCGTTTACATAACACCTTGTCCAAAAGTTGCTTATAAATCCATCTTTATTGCGCTCGAAACTGTCATTATCCCAAAAGCCTTTATTGAGGATAAAACCTAATGCAAAAAATGTATTATAGCTGTGTCTAAAAGCATCGCCTAAATCAGCGCCGCGGTCGGGAATTTTTTCACGCCGGAAGTTTTGCAATTCTATTGGAAATTGACGATTAAAAATAACATAGTCCTGTATATCGCGAATGCCCGACATCAAGGTATCGCTGAATAAACCGGGCAAATTCGCTATCAATTCCGGGAAAACGGGATATCCTGCAATTGTTCCTCGCCGCGCTTCTAAAAAGCCGGCTGTTGTAACGATCTTAAATACAGACCCAGGTGGTCCAGTTTTAGTCAAAGGATATGGCGAATGTACGTCTAACTTCTTTTCGAAAAAAAGATTTTGATAGAATTCTTTCGCATTTTGCTCGCTGTACAACCTTAAACCGCCGTTTATCGCTAATATTTTTCCAGCTTTATCAGTAATTGCCACACTCGCTTTTCGAGGTTCTAAAAGCGCGTGCAATTCATCTGTCAATTTATTAATTACGAATTCCAAAATATACTTTCCGTTATCTGATAGATTATTTCGATCTAAATAGTCTTTTAGCTCGTCTATCATTTGCCTTACCGTATCCTGCGCAAACTCATCTCTTTTATTGTAGTATTGCTTAATTCGCTCAGTTTCTTCATAAGCGATGGCCTGTAAGATTGGGTCGATGCTTGTTTTTATTTCAGCGTCTTCATTATCATGAAGGATTCCATTCAAAACGCCTTCAATACCGGTATTATTCGAATTATTGCCAATAATGCCGTTTAATTCCAATCCCGGCATTTGACGCCGTTCATCTGCCAGGTCGAAAGCAAGGTTGCTGTCAATACCGCCTAATCGTATCATAAGACCATTGGCAAATTCCATAATATCATATTTATTCAGCTTGTAATATCGTCCTGCCGTTTCATCGATGGCATATTTGTCTTCATTTAGCGAATCGATTGGAACGCCGTTGATTAGGCAGTCTTCCGACAGTAAATTTTTTCTTACCTTCCATTTGCCAGTCTGATAGCTAAATTGTATTGAATTATCAGGGGAATCAAGTTCATGAGCGCCGCCAACAAAAATCGAATATAGCCTTTCTCCTTTCATGTCGATAAAAGCATACCTGCCAATACGGGTTTTGGAATTCGCATCATTAGCCATAAGCCATCCATTTCGAGTGTTTACAATGCAACCGTCATTTTCTGAAGCCTCAGCGCTAAAGCGTCTCTTAGCGTTGTTGCCATTGAGCTTAATATACAAACCGGCTTGATCGAATCCGATTTCATTCAGGAATTCCGGTCCGTCCTCCAAGAAAGTAATTGTTTCTTTTAAACGATATCCTAAATCGAAACAATGCTCGCCGCTCTCAGTTGGTTGTATAAAAAATACCGTTCCGGTTTCTAAACCGCGAATTCCTTTCTCAATCTTAATCCAAGGCAGGCAGTCATTAGACGCAGTTATCGATCCTCTTTCGCCTTTTTTATCGCGAGCAATAGCAGCGGGAATTTTTAATTCTACGCTTGATTCGGAAAGACCTGCAACTTCACCCTTGCGTATTTCTAAAAGTTGATTGATATGTCGATTGGCTTTGCGGTTATTTAATATAATTTCAATTCCAATTCGAGTGCCGGCGGACACTGGTCCGCAAACAATTCGATTTGTTCCTGAATTCAACTTTCCTTTGCAGCGCTCACCAATGAATAACCATCCGGAACCGGGGAAATCGCTTAGTTCGATAATTAAGTTATCAATCCTGCGGTTTAGGGGCGAAGATTTTAAAAATCTAATCGTTTCTCGCTTAACACGCGCAGAATCTCGACTAAACCACAATTTACCATCGCTTAACGCAACCATGCCGTTGCTTAATTCTCGATCGCTTTTTTCCCAGCCCAGTTCTCGTTCGCTTTGCCAGCTCCAAAACTCCGGTTCCCTAAATTCCAGCAATTGGTTTTCCTGTTCGAAAAACCGTATATCGATACCTATATGTGAATTCCAATCGAATTGTTCATCTTCTAATTCCAAACAGAAGATGGGCGTCCACTTCTGATTTTGCCGCGTTTTGAATTCCAAATAATCGGAATAGGTTTTGCACTCGATGATTTCACCGCCGGCAAACAACTTCGCATTTCCATTGAAAATGAGTTTAGCCTCAAAATATTCATTCGGCTCGACAGATAGATTCGGTTTGATATAAATCTTTTGCGGCGCGCTGCGATCCGGAAGCAATGGATGCCAAATTCCATGGTTGGTCTTAACGCATGGCGTCCAATTTTCCTCATCTTCAATATCGATACTGCACAACCAACCGTTGTATATTCCAAATGTCGATTTAGACTGCTTAATTTCGTTTCTAACATTAATCAATGGGATTACGCCGGCGTTATGTATTGTATAATTGTATTTCTCGATCCAATTCCGAATGGTAACCGGTTGCTCGTAAAAGGTCTTGTCGTCCATTTTTAAGCTATAAGGATTCTTCTTATCTGTTAGATTTGACTCTAAAAGCGCTTTTCCTATTTCAGCCGATTCTTTGTCTTTATATTTAGAAACCAACCAGTTATTGAAAGGTGCAAGATACTTGTACTTAATATCCGATCCTGAGATAACGTATTCGCCAAATGGCAATGTCCAGGCCTTGCTGGTTTCAATGTTTGTCAATCGCCATCCGCCCCCTTGCTGCGGCGGCGTTCTCACTTCAATAGCATTGCGAATGGCAACTCTTGTCAAATCCGGCAATCTTAAATTGTATTTATGGTTATCATAGTTAAAAAGCTTTCTAAGCGCTCTATTCTCAGAAACGTATTCCCATTCATTGCTGGCAAGTCGTTTTTCGATTCTTTGATTTAAGGTTGTCAGATGCAATTGAAAGGAGGTATTATTGTATTTAATCCAAGTTTGATCATCGACTATTTTCTCCACATCCTTTTTTAAAGAATCGACTTCGCCAGTTATACTGTTGATAATGAATAAATTATCGATCTTTGGTTTTATCACAAGATTTTCGTTTACGGAAATCTCGCTGAAATTTTTTCCACTGGAGGTTGATAATTCCGCTAATATTTCGCACTCCCCCAATCTAATCGATTCCGGCAATGACTGTCTTGAAATGACTAATGGGCTTTGCCAGGCTGCATCTTCATCTGGAGGCTCTCCGTCGGTTATTATGTATAATCTGTTTACATGTTTTCTGATTAATGGATCGTCTAAAAAGATATAGCCAAGAAGTTCAGGTTCGCCGCAATCAAGCCTGAGTCTATGGTTTTTTATTTTTAGCAAAGCCCCTATCGAGTAAAGATTTTCGCTGTTTGACTCGCCAAAAATAACTTTTTTCTTTACTCTACGGCTAAATCGAACGCCGTCCGACAATACTTCTATTTTCCCTATTTTTCCTACATTTTCTAAGCCATTTAATATATATGGGCCGGTTTGGGAATCGATATGATTTTTCAAACACGAAATTCTCACAAACCAAAGCAAAGATAAAGTAAAAATTACTAAAAATATTTTTGATAGTAGTTTTACATAATCCAAAGTATAGGTCATTTGGCGCGATTTATTTTCATTTTTTCCGCTGGTTTTCATGCTGTTTGCGCGCCCACTCTACTTTTTTTAATGATATTAATGGACCATATAATAAGAGATAAAATTAAAAAGCTGTAGAATATCATTGCGCTGCCGCCAATAGACAGATACGGCGCCGGCAAGCCTATTATTGGCGTGAATCCTGAAACAGTTCCAAATGTAATTATGCTAATGATTAAATTAAGCAAAACAATCAAACCTAAGAGATTTCTGCACAAATCCCGTTCCTTTTCAATTTTTTCAGGAATTTTATAATTTTCATCGCGAATCGCTATAAACTTTAAAACAATCAAGGAGATTAGTGAGATAATACTCATTATTAGAATAACGCCAATTAATCCCATTTCATTAGCCAATAAGGCAAAAACAAATTCCTCGTGGATCTCACTCAGTCCAAAGCCATCGTTGGTTGTGGCAAGTCCATTTCCAAATAAACCTCCCGATGATATCATGTCGGCTGATCGCAAGTATTGACCTGAAGCGAGCGTCGTTGAATACGGATCTAACCAGATATTAATTCTCTCAGATATTGTCGTATTTGAAAAAGCAAAAACCAACACAATCGCTGCCATTAGAAGACATATCGCAATAAATGCCAGTTTCATCATTCTTGAAGGCGATATGTTTGTTTTGGATGAAATAAAGTTTCCAAGCCAGCCTGGAACTGACTGTATTATGCCGCTGTTTTTGTAAAGAATCCTAAATCTGATGAAAAAAATTGCAGTAATAAGAATGAATAAAATCAATAATGGACTCATGTCCCGCAAGAATAATAACATTAAGAACGCGGAAACTCCTAAAAAGATATCAGGCAAGTAGTCGTTAAAATGCGGCATAGGATTAAGATCGAATTCATAAATCCAAAATGAAAAGTAAACTAATAAATACACCAATATAAGAAATACAGGCTGAAACTCGCCAAATCCTAATGATATTCCGGACTCGTCGCCAACAAGGACTTGCAATCCTAAGAAGAATAAAATAATGAAAAACAATATATGACTTAGATTTACCCATTCTACTGGAAAACGAAAGGGATTTTGGAAGGTACGGAAGCGTAAAGAACTTTGTATTCCATAATCAAACCATCGCATCTTCTTTTCATCATACTTATCTAAATTATTCTGGAAGTTGTTGAAGTCTTGCTTATGGTTAATCAGCCAATTGATTTTGTTTTCATTTCGCCAACGACGAAAATATTTTAGTTTTATTTTTTTTATTTTTTTTGGAATAATATCCGAGGATGCAGTTTCTTTTATACGCGGCAAATGCCTATTCCATAAACTTAGTATATCGCTGATTTTTTTCATCATTTGTCTTTTTAAATCAATCCGACCGCCCCAATCGAATTGTTCTTGCAATTCCTTGTAAAATATATCCAATTTGCCCTTGGTCGATTCGATCTCCCTTAGCGCCGCTTTCCTTTTTTTAACCATTATAAGGATTAACAACAGGGTTGCCGTGATCAAAAGTAATCCTATAATAATGCTAAATAAATGCGTTGACAATCGGGATAGATAATAGTAGCGGCCTATAAAAAGGCTGAAGAAAATCACAACGCTAACGCCCAAGATCATCGAAACGCCGAACCAAATTAATATTGCCTCATTTCTTAAATGTACTTTCGACATCATTAATATACTGACGACTATGAAGAAAAAGCCAATCAGAAAGCATTTTAGAAAAATACTGCCATCGGGAATCATTTCAGTCTCTAATCCAGCGAAAGGCAAATATCTATCAATATAATACTTCACTATTTCAATCGGATTTGCGGCTCGCTTTGACTTAAACAACAGGTGTGATTCGCTTCCGTCAGCTAACTTGAGTATTACGACGTCTTCCGGTTTCAATCTCACTAAGTCCGATTTCCAAAAACTGCCGGATGATTTATAAATTTGAACCGGCTTGTTTGACTTGCCTAACGAACAATCGGATTGGCAGTCAGGCGCATCATGCTTATAGCCCAAAATCAGCCTTTTATCAGGATCAAACTCCTTCCAACCCCGCGCTGCTCCCTCATTAGCTGTGAGAACTAACTGCTTTTCCGAAGCGTCATCGCTAATGCATGAAACGCAATAATGAGTATATCCTAAGATTATATCCAAAGAATCGCCGACGCCAAAATTTGTCGTGCGCGCGGCGATATCTTCGCCGTTAATTGATAAATACTCCGGCCGGTTTGGAATTTGAGGCGGGAGGCGCAGATATACGGATCTATTTAAATGTGGATTGCCAGTGTTGAAATGTAATGCGTTGCAGGCTGTATAAGTAATACACAGGAAGACTAAAAAGATAATTAGAGGAATGGTAATAAAGTATAGCCTCGATTTACAGAAATTTGAAAAATTGCTTCCAAATTTATCTTTGCACTTTGATCGAGCTATAACTGTAACGATAATCGCCAATACAAACAAACCGAATAATATCAGTATTTCACGGATAAATAATTCTGTGTTCCTTGTGAGCTTTTCATTCATAATAATCCAACCGGCATTGCTTGATTTGTCGAGATGGATTATTCCGCCAAAGCCCAGTCGAGGACTTGCAAATAGGTATTTTACGTCAGTATTTCCGGAATAAATATCCGTTAAGTAAATAATTCGCCCAAGCGGCAATCTAAAACTCATCCAATCAATTATAACTGCATTATTATCCCATCTAATTGTGTCGCCTTTCGCCAACCGCCAAAAATTTAAATCTCGATCGTACGGTCCAAATAAGAGTTTTCTGTTAGCCGCTAAGTTCTTAATAACAATAGAATCGCCTGCTAATTTAAATTCAGCGTGAACAGGCGCCATATTTGGGTTTTGTAGTGAGACGTCAGATTGAATCGAGTTTCCGACAGTAATACTCTGGCCGTCTTTTATCGGTATTATGCGTTGTTTTTCGTAGTATCCAGGTTTGGCGTTTTGCATCACTCGCGCGACGCCGATGAAAACCGACGATAATATCATCGTCATAATGAGAACAAAAATAAGCGTTTTATTTTTAATAGACGATTCTTTGCCGTTTGCAGCCGCGTCTTTAAAAAATAAATAATGAAAACTCAAATAGAACAATAATACAAGTGAGCTTATCCAGGCAATATGAAAACTGTAAGGCGCGATCGTCATTAAATGTATTGGCTTGATTTAAACGATAAAGAAAATTTTGCTCAATGAAAATGAAGCTAATTGTTTAATCAATTGCTGAATTCTATCAAACGTCCATTTCCCAACATTAAAATGCCTTTCCCTTCCGGTATAATTCCATCGATTATCTTCTGGAAATCATCTGTGTCTTTTGCAGATTTCCAAAAGACAGGATAGTTGCTCGCCAGTATCGTTTTTTCGGATTCGGTTTTTAACCGCCATTTTTCAGCAACCGAAGAAATTTGATGCACTAAAAACTTGATCGCTTTGTGGTCGATGTTTCTAATTTCAATAAACGCATCACCGGGCAAATCTTTTATATACTCTTCTGGATTTGGGTGTATGTCCAATTCAAGAAAAACTCCAATCGATAATTCGCTGGGTTTCGCTATTAACTCCTGCGTGACGGTCATTGCCGGCTCGCCGGGACCGCTGACTAATGATATTTCATCTCCCGAATACTTGAAATGCATCGGAAGGAAATTGCGGTTGATAAGCCAGCCGGTCGTTCTGAATTGTCTGCCGTTTATCAATCCATCCGCGTTAAACTCGACGGAACCGACCGTTACTGTTGCAGGCTCTTCCTGAATTTTCTGCGCGTCTTCCTTTAAAACTTCCGCTTTTTCTTTTTGCGCTGTCTTTGTTTCTTCAAACTCAGGTTTCTTCTCCGGTATATCTCCAGTGGTTGTTTCGGATTCCTTAGCCGTTTCAGATTTTTTTACTTCTTCGACAGTTTTAGCTTCTTTATCAGGCGCTTCTTCTTTGGAAGACAGCTGTCCGTTTTCGGTTGTTTTTGCCGTTTCTTCCTCGTTTTTTTTCCCGGCAGTTACAGATAGGGAAATATCCTTTTCCTTTTCAAATGCGTCCTCTATAGCGGAATCCTTTTTGTGCACTTGCCTGGATTTCCTCAGGGTGTCCGGTTTGGGCTTTACCTTCTCCTGCGAATCCCTGTCGGATTCTTTCGGCTTTTCGACAGATGCTTCTTCAGTTTTTTCTTGATTAGGATTATAGTAACGCCAAACGGTATTGCCCGTCAAAATAAGGTCGCGATTCATTAACTGATAAATATCTAAATTCTCACTTTCTAAATTGGCTTGGAGAATACTATCCTGTTCGTTTAAAATATCATCCCATAAAGCGATCCATTCTCCGAAATTGTCGGATTTTTGTTTAAATTTATCCGTTTTGGGCACAAAAGGAGGCAATACCTTTTTTAGGTTGAGTGAATCGTCAAGTATAATTACCGGCAGCAATTGAGATATATTGCAAATCCGTCCATCTTTGTTGAATAAAGTATGTAGCCGGCTTAATGAATTAATGTAGCAAGATTCTACAAAGTCCGAATCGCCTTGTACTGGATTGCCGTTTAAGTCCCATAGCCAAACATTGCTGAGCAGTTTATTAAAATATTGGGCTTCTTCATTATCATAATGCAGATATCTGCCGCCTAAAATCCAACCATTTGCCCATTTAGATTGTGGAATTACTCCGATATCCGGTTCGACGTCAAGCAAAGCCATATATCTTAAACAATAATCGTTTTCTACATACTTGATTTTTTTTGAATTGAGGGGTATGTATTTTAAATAGAAATCTGTCGCTCCATTTTGCGCCAATCGTTCAAACCTAATTTGTTTTTTTAATCGGTTTTTACCGCTTATTGCCTGATCCTTTATGAGAAGTTCCGATTCATCCTTTTCCTCGAAAAGAGCCCATATCCTTTCCGACATAACATGTATGGCAAGTTTTTCATTTGTGTCCAATGTAAATGTCAGCAAAGATTTTTCCGGTTTTACCCAATCGCTGCCATATTGTTCTCTTGTTTCAGCGTTATCATAACCAAAGAAGAATAATTCGCGCCCGCCTACTTTATCTTGAATGCGGTTAAAATATTTTTGAGTATGCCATTCGGTTATGCCGTAATGCCCCACAGTATCCATTTGAGAACTGCTGATAGCTCGATACTCCAACTTGTAATGCGGCTCATTGTTTAGCATTGCCGAAGCTTGAGTAGCCTCCTGTTTTTCCTTCTCTATCTCGATTTTCTTTATTTCGCTGAATCTTTGTTTTCTTATGGTTGTGCCAATGCCGTGTTTTACATTTTGTGAAGGAGCAGGTTGGTCTGTCGACGGTCGGGGTTGAGATTGTGATGGCTGAGGCTGCTTTACCTGATGACTTTTCACTGCAGATTTCCCGGATGATTTTTGCGGCGCAGCTTTCGTTTTTTCTTCTTCATCTGAAGCTCCATCTAAGCGAGTGATTGAGCAATCAAATATTTTATCTTCGCTCTCACCGATTTTTCGTATAACGCTAACACCGCATGTCTCGCCGTTTTCCCGTTTTTCATTGATGATTAATTCGCCACCGGTTTTTTTCAATCTTAATTGAATTAGCTCATCCGATATAGGATTTATTTCTCGCTTTGCAATTGGATTTATTTTCAGTATTATATTCCCGCCTTCTTTTTCGAGATAAAGAAAATCCAAAAATCCATGGCTCGGTTCGAAATCTTCAAAAGGCGTTCTTATGTTTTCAAAAAAAGAATGTCCGATTGTGAAAATCGGCGCATTTTCATACCAAAATGCTGTTTGCGAGATTTCGCCGCACAAATATTCGATTTTCGCCATTGGTTTTAATTTGGGTATAACGTTGCCATCCAGCGTCTTAATCTCTTCCTTAACTCTATCTCGGTCGAAATTATTAGGTCGATAAACGATAAAAGCACAGTGCTCATCGATCAAGTCTTTGATCAATTCGGCGTCGATTCCAAATTCTTCTTCCGCTCTTTTAGCATCGAAGAAATTGATTCCAAAGTTGCTGAGATAAAAAGGAGGTTTATGTTGCGGAGACTTTTTATCCAATATCAGACTTTTATCGTCCTTTATTGAATGTCTGATAGTCGCTTTCTCGCCTTCGCCTTTATCTACTGAAAGCACAAAACCGCTGCCATCAGAAGAAATCCAGACCGCATTAAACAATTCCGAACCCATTATAATATAAACTGCACTGGGAAATTCACTGAAACCAGCGTATTTAGAATCGTTTTTGGCAGCTTTTTGACTAATTATTCTGCCATAGTTGCGAATCGCAGCCTGCAATCCTCTGACATCGCCGTTTCTCGCGGTATCCTGTACGGCTTCACCGCCCGAATAAATAGCAAGACCGTTGTGATAGCTGTCCTTGTCATTCGGTGCGATCACGACTATTCGGTTGGAGAAAATGCCAAAATGAGAATTCAACTCACTATCAAGAAAGTTTTCTGAGGATTCAAAGGGTGCGGTTTCTTGGCTTGTGGATCGAGTTGCCGTGGGTTCGTCTATTGGCGTTGGTTCGGGTACATCTCCTCTTTTATCGGTAGGTTCGCGCCATTCTGTCATGTTTCTTTTCGTCTCCGGTTCAATGCGAATCTGTTGTTTCTCAGGATGGTCTCTGATTTCTGGTTCTTGTTTTTTTCTGGGCCAAAATCTCATTTTGAATCCTCTTAGATTTTCCTTAATGCCTTATGAATTTGAAACTAAAGAGTAGTTGTTGTCGTAAACTCTTAGCCTATCGCGAGATTGCCTAATCTCGAATTCGAAATAACAATCCCTAACTTTTAAAAAGAAAGTATTGTATTTTCCAGAATACGCCTTTTCTAAGCATAGTCTAACGCCGCTGGGATCTAAACAATGACCTTTGTGGATTATCAGCTTCATGTTCGATTCGGCGTCCAAGGGCGCAAGTATGTCAAATCGTATAGCCGCGTCGTAAATATTGATCTTTTTCACACTGCGATCTGGGTCGGAATCGATTCCCAAGTTGTCGCTGCTAAATATAGCATTGCGAAATTCAATCGGATTTAAATCCGGTATTTTAAGCGCAAAATAATCATCATTCAACCATTCAGGAACATCAGCGCGGTCCAAGCCGTAACACTCCCAAGAAACTTCGATGACCTCCCGCCAACCGAATGGCAGGCTTATCTCCGCTTCGGAATTTCCAATACCTATATACTTTGTCGTATTTTTCGGAAAGACTATCCGCTGCAGGCTCAATCCAATAATTTCCCAAGCTTCGGATTGGCTGGTTATCGTTTTAGTTTCTTTTTTAATTTCAGTTTCTGGTTCATCTAAAGTATCTGCAATGTGTTTTGTCTGTTCCGGATGTTCTAACCACTCGATTAACTTCGGAATATATTTATTTCCGATTATTATATGCATGCTCCTAAGCCAGTCAATCGCAACTTTTTCAATAGTTTTGCCCGTCGAGAAATTACCAATCGCCAAAAATATGCCGCGATTAAGATTGCCTAAGATATACTGCGCTTTTTCCCAAAGATCGACGTCATTATGCAGTAAATCTTCCCGTACGCGTTTGGGAGTCACCCCGGTGCCTTCGAGGTGAAGACAGAAATTGCTGTATAGCTTGACGTCTATATCGGTATCCCGCTGACTTGACAATATTATACAGCATCCGAACTCGCGCGCTTGTCTAATATAATATTCGATTGCCTGACCACACCTACTCATCCGACGGATATCATGCAATTCTCCAAGTGCGTTTGCTTCGTCGATAACCAAAAGCAGTTTAGGATTCTTAGCGCTGCCGCGGCAGGAACCGGATTTATACCAGGCGTTAATGCCTTCAACCAGCACTGAAACATCATGTTTAAGTGTATCCTGTTTTAATTCCGGCATTGAAAAAATATTCAAATTAACTTTGCCGGGTTTGCGATTGAAATTATAGATAGTGTCGAAATCGTCGAGGCAGATGTCGGGATTGTAAAGAATTTTCTTATAATCGATGGTATAATCGATGAGTTTGCTGGCAAACTGCGTCAAGCTGTTTTTCCATTTGGGACCTAAAATCTTGTCTAAACCGATATTGCCGTATTTCTTAAACTCATCTGGCGGGTTCAAGAATAATTCGGTTAACGCCGTTACCCGCTGCTTATGATTCCACTCTTTGGACCTGTCTTTACGGTCGTGGATAATCTTATCCCAGACGTTTTGGAGCGCTATGTAGATTAAATGCTTGAATACGTCGTAGGAACTCGTATCCTTGCGCTGACGGCGATTTTTAGCTATTAACTGAGCCATTACTTTATTGGATACTTCATCGGTAACCCGCGCCTTTTGCTCTTCACGATCGCTATCGACATACTCAAGCGGGGGCGATGGTATCAAACTTGGTCCATAACGATGACCGGTAGTATCGGGCGTGAAAATGTTTATATTCAATCGTGATCTTAAAAAATCACGCATAGACGGCGTAATTCCGAATGCTTGTGATAATGCGAAATCGTTTTCGACCTTCTGGCGATCTTCCAATGGAGCGGGGCAGTCTGAAACCTTATCGATCATCAACGCCAAACTTAGCATATTGCCCTTAATATCTAATATAGTTATGCAGCCAGCGTCCTCAACGTCATCTTGATCGGAACCTAAAGCCATACAAATTGCGGTTTCTTCAATTAGCCTTTTTACCGCCACCGACTTGCCGGAACCGGTATTGCCAAAAATACTGACATGTTCAGTCAAATCTCGAAAAGGCATCCGCGCTATAGCTTGCTCTTTATCGAGCAGATAGCCAAGATGAAGATTATTGCCCTTTCTATCGTCGTCGGACTTGCGGTTTATTTTTATCTCGGCGGCGCGATTGAGCGTGTCGATATCGATATAGTCTGAGGGGTCAATCACAATATCTTTATTCTTTTCAAGATCGATATTGTCAGGTTCATTGTTAACTTGATAGGTTTCAACCGGATCCTCTCGCTCCATTCCCGTTTCCGGAGTCCTATCCTTTTTCGGTAGGGATTCATCTTCATTCTGCCAACGGTCTTCATTCCAGGAACCTGCAAACTGGATATTGAATTTCTTACGTTCAGAGCTCATAGAATCCTGCTTGAAATTTTAATGGGAAAGTTCTCATTAACTTCCGTTAAATTAATCTCGGCTTTTTTAAACTGCTTCTTCAAGTCTTCGTTTTTTAATTTATTTATAAAGCCGTAAGAGAAGGATGGATGCGATATGCCTTTGCGCAAGCATGGATTAAATGTCTTAAATTGTTTTTTGGCTTTATCGACCTTTTCAAAAAAAATACAGCCCTTCGAGTGGCAGTATTTCCCGTTCCAAAAATCTTGAATATCCGTCATGAAGCATTCGACAAACCTGTGAAATTCATTTTTTTCGCTGTTTGCGCAAATCTTTAGGTTAAATTCGTGATTCTTAGACATGTAATTCACATTAAAAGCGCGGCTGCCAAGTGAAGCCCGGGTCAGGTTCGAGCTGCCCAAATAAACTGACCCATCGTCAGATTCGGGATTGACGAAGATAATCTTTGCGTGGCTGCGCTGACACAAGCGGATGTCTAAAAACTTTGGATCGCATTCTGAGTATAGGTTAAGCAAAAAATAATCTGATGGCTTGCGGCATAGTAAGCGCACATAAACGCCGTTCCTGCTTAACGCCGCTATCTCGGATCCAAGAGTCTGCGCATCGCCGGTAACAATCCAAAGCGTTTTCTTTTCAGAGTCGCACGCATTGAATTCGTCAACAACTTCCTTGAACAAGATATGTTGCTGTTTGTACGAAATGTATTCTAATTTCATGAAAAGTATTAATCAAACCAACGTAAATAATAAATATACGACCGATAAAATGAATGTCAACTTTTAAAGCCATTGCTTTAGAATAAATGAAAATCATTTCTTAAATCAAGTTTATGTTATGTTTTGAAAATCCGATTTTATAATCGACATGGCTTGCTTCTGATAAAAAGCAAAGTTAATTTACGATTATTATTTTATCGTTTCGAGCTTTTTGCTTTGCTGTTTGGGAAAAAGTTCTCAAACATAACATTTTAGGAGAGATAAATGTCAGAATCAAAATCCCACGCCCAAAGCGCCACCAACATTGAAGCGCTTTATTTAGGACCAAAAGCCGAAAACAAGGATTTTTTCAAGAAATTGCTAATTGACGCCCTTGAAAAGCATGCTGAATGGAGGAAGATTTATGGAGGGGAAGATCCAGAATTTATTACCGAAGAAGACATTCATTCCGATGGTTTCATTGAAGTTCAGCAAAAAATCAAACTTGCGCTTGATAAGATGCAGATAGAACTCCAAATGTCGCAACCATTTTTTTCACCCCGGTACTTAGGTCACATGAATTGGGATATTTTGACTGCCGCTAATATCGCGTATTTTCAAGCGTCTCTTTACAACCCAA
>CAZWOY010000018.1:0-1819 GCA_964635255.1 uncultured bacterium | reverse complement strand
TAATGTAGCGGCGGCGGGGAGTACGGCAACATCACGCCTTGAACTTGAGGTCGGCGAAGATTTCTGTAAATTAATCGGCTATGATCCGGTCGTTGGATGGGGGCATTTGGCGGCTGGAGGAACTATTGCAAATATTGAAGCGCTATGGATGGCGCGAAATCTTAAGTATTTGCCAATATCGATAAGAGAGTCGATGAAAGAATTGAACATAAAAGAGGAAATTGCCGTAAACATAAGCAAAAACACTGTGCTTTCGCTTGCGGAATGCAATGATGAAACGATTCTGCGGAGTCTTTCGCCTGATGACGCGCTTAGTATTTACGAGCAGGCTGAGAGGGTTATCAAACGCCGCGATGATTCCAAGGCTAAAAAAGAAGAATTCGATAATTATATGGATAAGTATTCGCTCCAACAAGTAGGCATTGCGGGAATTGATTTAGGCGTAATTTACCTACCGCAGAGCAAGCATTATTCATGGAAAAAGGTTGCCGATATTTTGGGAATGGGAAGGAAAAAGATCGAATATGTTCCAGTGGACGAAAAGTACCGAATGGATACCGAGATATTACGCAAGAAAATCCTTGAATCCGGACAGCCGGTTTTGGCAGTGATAGGCGTTCTTGGTTCTACGGAAGAATCATCGGTCGATCCGCTGCATGAAATAGTCGAGATTAGAAAGGAAGCAAAAAACAAGGGCATCGGTTTTTACATGCATGTTGATGCGGCATACGGAGGATATGCGACAACCTTGTTTAGAGACGATGACGGAACTCCTTTAGGGCAGGAGAAAATGCGAGAATACCTCAAAGAATTTGGAATTATCTCACCGGATGTGCCGGAACGCCACGACATTACCTGGCCTGATGGAGAGGTTTTTAGGGCGTTTAATTCCCTGCATGAATTCGATTCTGTCACGCTTGATCCGCATAAACTGGGCTATGTCCAGTATCCTGCCGGTGGTATTGCGATTAAAAACCGCATGTATCGCAAATGCGTTTCTTGTTTTGCAGATTACGTTTTTATACCGCCAAAACCTGGCGAACCGGATACATTGATTGGATCTTATATACTCGAAGGCTCAAAACCGGGCGCCGCTGCAGCCGCGGTTTGGACGGCGCATCGCACCCTCCCGCTCAACATAACCGGTTATGGTAAATTAATTGGAGAAACAATAGACGGCGCGCAGGCATTATACTACGCATTAGAGAAAGCCGCAAAAGAGAGAACGTTTAAATGCGCTGGGAAAAAGGTCTTTGTAAAACCACTGATAAAACCTGATTTGAATATCCTCATTTATGCTTTCAATTTTACAGACAACTCAGAATTAGAACCGATGAACAAGCTGAACGAATTGATTTTTTCAAAATGCTTTGGACCGGTCCCGGACGCAGGAAGAAATATGCTCTCGAAATCTTTTATTGTTTCCGATACCAATCTCACGCCTGATGAATACGGCGACGCTCCCAAAAAATATTTGTCCGAAATGGGCGTAAACCCAGATCAATGGGTAAAGGGCGCAAAACTTAGGGTTCTAAGATCGACGGTTATGTCGCCCTATTTAACGACCGATTACGTTGACAAGAACTACGTGGATTTCTTTATTGAAACAATAAACCGACAATTGGGCAGTATTAGTATCTAAGTTTAAAACTTAACGTATTTTTGGGCATGAGGCAATATTTATATAATCTGCCGATTTTCTTGAACAGCCCATGTGTATGAAGTCGCTGTAAAATGCGTGATATCTGCGAACTGTTCTTTGTTCCAACGGGCGTTTGACACAAATTTCGCGATTTTGCCCAATTTTCATGACATAACT